>NZ_CEZJXU010000150.1:0-5288 GCF_983023055.1 Dethiosulfatibacter sp.
GACATAGTCGCGTTAGATGTGAAACAGATAGTGACCAAAGCATTTATTAAGATGCACAGGAAAGTTTCCTTAACCGTATAACACCAACGCTTCAAGGTGTTATACATATTTAACTTTCCTAAGCTACAAGAAAGCAGCTCCGCTGCGTTATCCAAGTCACGCTTCATGTGACTAACGCGGATATTAAGAGGTCTAAGAAAGTTCCCTTAACCGCATAACACCAACACTTCAAGGGGTTATGCATATTTTAACTTTCTTAAGCTATGAAAAAGTCTTACGAATAGAAGGTGAAAAATGAACGATAATATTATTGAAGTCAAAAACCTGAAAACATATTTTTATATGTCAAGTGGAATTGCCAAGGCAGTAGACGGTGTCAGCTTCACCTTGAAAAAAGGGGAAACCATGGGCATTGTTGGAGAATCAGGTTCAGGTAAAAGTGTTACCGCTTCATCAATCATGCGATTGGTGGCCAAACCTGCAGGCAGGATAACCGATGGACAAATACTCTTTGAAAATAAAGACATAGTAAAGATGAAAGAGAAAGAGCTTCGCACTATGAGAGGCAAGGACATATCCATGATATTCCAGGATCCAATGACATCTCTTGACCCGGTATATAAAATCGGCGACCAGATAGTTGAAGTAATCAAAGTTCACCAAAAGGTATCCACCGAAGAAGCAAGAAAGATGGCCATAGAATCACTTGAAATGGTGGGAATACCTGAGGCTGCAAGCAGAATAAATGCATATCCTCATGAATTTTCAGGAGGCATGAGACAAAGAGTCATGATAGCTATGGCAATTGTCTGCAATCCCAAGCTTATTATTGCTGACGAACCAACTACGGCTCTTGACGTAACGGTACAGGCACAGGTTTTAGATTTACTTAAGGATCTTCAGAAAAAGATGAACACATCAATCCTTATAATCACTCACAACCTGGGAGTAATATGGGAAGTATGTGATACGGTAATGGTAATGTACGCCGGTAAAACCGTTGAATATGCAAAAGCAACAACCTTATACGACAAACCACTGCATCCATATACATGGGGACTGCTTGATTCCATGCCGAAGCTTAGCCAGGATACGGATAAACCGTTGAAGGCTATAAAAGGATCTCCTCCCGATTTGAAGCTAACCGGTAGTTCATGCAATTTCCACAACAGGTGCCCTTATGCTCAGGATTTGTGTATGGAAAAGGCACCTGGTTTAATCGAAATCGAAGAGGGTCATTTTGTATCTTGTCATTTTCAGACAAAAGAAATGAAACTTAAGAGAAAGGAGGATGAATAATGAATGATCCGGTATTGAAAGTCGAAAATCTGTCAAAAACTTTTAAAATCAAAGGTACAAAACTTTTCGAAAAACCTAAGATATTAAAAGCAGTCAATGATGTATCTTTCGAAGTAATCGAAGGAGAAACACTTGGAGTTATCGGTGAATCGGGATGTGGAAAAACCACTCTCGGCAAATGCATTATTCAGCTTCACAATCCCTCCTCGGGAGAAATACTATACAATGATAAAAAAATCAACGGATTAAAAAATTCAGACCTGAAGAATGTCAGAAAAGATATACAAATAATTTTCCAGGACCCCTATTCTTCACTGGATCCAAGAAAAACTGTCGGTGCAATCATTGAAGAACCAATGATTATTCACAACATAGGAACTCCCGTTGAAAGAAAACAAAAGGTCATTGAATTACTGAAAGAAGTCGGTCTCGATACCTTCCATGTAAACAGATATCCACATGAATTCAGCGGTGGTCAGAGGCAGCGGATAAACGTAGCAAGAGCTCTCGCTCTAAATCCAAAGGTCATCGTATGCGATGAGCCTGTATCGGCTCTTGATGTTTCAGTACAGGCACAGGTTTTAAATCTATTTAAAAACCTACAAAAAAAATTCAATCTCACTTATATATTCATTTCACATGATTTAAGTGTAGTAAAATATATAAGTGACAGAATTGCAATTATGTATCTAGGCAAAATAATAGAACTGGGAGATTCTAAAAACATATACAAGGATCCTAAACATCCTTATACAAAAGCTTTATTTTCGGCAATCCCCCCTGAAAGCCCTTTTGAAAATAAAGAAAAATTCGAGTTGATAGGAGACATCCCAAGTCCGCTTAATCTTCCAAAGGGATGTCCCTTGTCAACCAGATGTCCATACTGCATGGATATTTGCAGACAGAAAATGCCCGAACTGAAAAAAATTGATAAAAAACATGAAGTAGCATGCTTTTTATACAATCAATAAAACGACAGGAGAAATCTAAATGAGTGAAATGATGAAAGATAAATTTTGGTCCATAATAGATAATAGGAAAGATGAACTTATTAAACTGGTATCAGACCTGATTAAAATACCAAGTGAAAACCCAACAGGAAATGTAGAGGAAATAACAAAATTCATATCCGGGTATTTGAATGAAAGTAAAATTCAATACGATATAATCAGATCAAAAAAAGAATTTCCTAATATTGTGGCAAAGCTGGGAAATGATAATGGAAAAACAATAATTCTTAATGGCCACGCAGACGTTGTTCCCGTTGGCGATTTAAATAAATGGAACTTCGAACCTTTTTCAGGAGAAATTACAGATACGCAAATACTTGGAAGAGGTACCTCGGACATGAAAGCTGGTCTTGCAGGGATAATCTTTGCAACTAGAATACTTGCCGAGGAAAATGCAAAACTTAAAGGTAAAATCATTCTGCACATAGTTCCTGATGAAGAAACCGGCGGCGACTTTGGAACCAAATGGTTGCTGGATAATGGATATTCCTATGATGCCGATGCCTGCCTTGTGGCTGAGCCAACCTCAAACAGCAATGTTGAAGTAGGTCAAAAGGGATCTACATGGTTTAAAATCAAATCCTATGGAAAATCAGCCCACGGAAGTATAGGCAACTATGTAGGTGAAAATGCCATTACCAAACTTATGAAGATCCTTTCTGAAATTGAAAAATTTACTGAAATAAAAGGAATCTATGACGAAAATCAACAAAAGGTTCTTACAGATTCTAAAACAATAGCCAAAAGAGCGCTTAAAGCTGAAGGCGTCGAAAATGTAATAGACCACGTTGCTGTAAACATAGGAACAATAACCGGCGGCATCAAAACCAACATGGTTCCGGATTATTGTGAAGCAACAATAGATATCAGAATACCAATAGGTGTTTCAGGTTCCGACATAGAAAAGAAATTCAATGAAATAATCGAAAAACTCAATATAGAGAATATAGAATACGAATTCAACTGGAATTCTGAAGCCAATTACACTGATGTTGATAATGACATAGTAAGGGCTGCAGTTAAAAATGCAGAAAATGTCTGGGGAAGTGAAGTTCTCCCTGCATATCAATGGGCCTCCAGTGATGCAAGGTATTACCGTTACAACAATATTCCAACAATACAGTACGGACCTGCAAATACGGAAGGAATCCACTCATACAACGAAAATGTAGATATTGAAGACGTTGTCAATTCAACCAAGATATATCTTGGCATTCTAACAGATTTATTGGAGATAGAATAAACTCCAGGAGGCTTATATGTCCATACTAATTAAAAACGGGCAAGTTTTTGACGTGAACAAAGGTTTCTTTGTCGAAAAGGACATACTGGTGTCTGATTCGAAAATCAAATCCCTTGAAAAAGGTATAGGTCCCAGCGAAGGGACTATAGTCATCAATGCAGAAAACAAAAAAATATTCCCGGGATTTATAGATGCCCATTCTCATTTGGGAATGTGGACCAACACCCAGAACGGCAACGATGCAAATGAATGCGTCCAGCCTCTAACTCCACTGATGAGAGCTATAGATGGAGCAAATCCCCAGGACAAGGGTTTTACCGACGCTGTCAAGGCAGGTTTTACCACTATAATGATAACCCCAGGCAGCGGCAATGCACTGGGAGGACAGGCTGCAGTAATCAAGACTTGTGGAAGCACAATTTCCGAAATGACGGTCAATCCCTATGCTGCTCTTAAGATTGCCTTTGGTGAAAATCCTAAAAACGTATATGGATCCATGGGAAAATCTCCTTCTTCAAGGATGTCTACATATTCATTGCTTGAAGAAGAATTTGAAAAAGCCCTTTTGTACAGGGAAAAGGTATTGAAAGATGAAACCCTAAAGGATTTCTATTGGGATACCTATCTGCCTGTACTTAACAGGAAGATACCTGTTAAAATTCATGCTCACAGAGCCGACGATATAATGTCGGGAATCAGACTGGCTGAAAAATTCAATCTTAAATATACACTTGATCACTGCACCGAAGGCCACCTTATTGTTGACGAACTGGTTTCAAGAAATGTACCTATATTGACAGGACCGCCTCTTATGTTCAAGTCGAAACAGGAATTGAAAAACTCAACAATAAATACGTCAAAAATCCTAATGGAAGCGGGATGTCTTGTTTCATTGACTACTGATCACCCTTTTTCAAATATCAGCTATTTAGCAACTGCCGCTGGAATGATTGTCAAGGAAGGACTTAAATATTCAGAAGCTGTCAAAATGATTACAATAAATCCTGCAAAAGCAATGGGTCTGGAAAAAAGCATTGGAAGCATAGCTGAAGGCAAGGATGCTGATATTGTCATTTTTGACGGTGATCCCCTCGAAATAAGAACAAATACTGAAACTACAATAATAAAGGGCAAAATTGTCTACAACCGCTCCAACGCCAAGTAATACAGGGAGGAAAAAATGCTTCTATTAAAAAATGGTAAAATCTTCACATTGAACAATAATAAAATATTGTATGGAGACATACTTATTGATAAAGGTAAAATCCTGGCAATCGATTCAAATATAACCTCGCCTGGAACTAAAACAATTAATTTACATCAAAGTATTGTAATGCCTGGGCTAATAGACTGCAGCACTTCTCTGGGTCTGATTGAATCAGCTTCAGGACTTCCCGGAGATGATTCCAATGAAAAATACGAAAATGTGATTTCCGATTTGAAATCAATTAACGGAATAAACTACAATGATGAATATTTTAAACAGGCTGTTTCTTCAGGTATCACCACTGTTGTAATCAATTCTGGAAATACCAATGTCATTGGAAGTCAAAGCTGCGCAGTCAAAACAAGGGGAAAATCCCTTTACGATTCCATGATTTCAGAATCAACAGACATATGCTGCACAATTGGTGATGGACCAAAAAAATGGAACATAGATAAGCAGGAATCACCTCTTTCTAGAATGGGTATAATCAACATATTAAGGGAAAACCTGTACAATTCAAGAGTTTATC
>NZ_CEZJXU010000151.1:0-5285 GCF_983023055.1 Dethiosulfatibacter sp.
TCTCTTCTGACAGGTTTTCTCTGTTTATTTGAATTTTCGAAGCAAATCTAGGCAATGTTTCTTTGTAGATGTTTTTATCCCTATTTATGTATTTTGGAGCAAGTAGACATTTTCTACTTATAATCAAGTCTCCTGCCAGGTCCGACTTGTTAAATTTCTTGTTAAGTCCTGCGCATATTACAACCGGGAATTCCAGACCCTTACTTTTATGTATAGTCATAAGCCTGACTACATCGTCGTTTTCTCCCAGTATTTTTGCAGTCATCATGTCTCCTGAAGAGTTTTTAAGTCTGTCAAGGTATTCAATAAAGTCCGAAATACCTGAATATCCATCCTTTTCAAAGACACCTGCCCTGTCGACCAGAAGCCTTAAGTTTGCCTGTTTCAGGTTTCCGTTTTTCATAAGACCATTGAAATAATAATATTTAGTATCTATCATTATTTCCCATATTAGTCTGCTCATATTCATGGTCCTGGATTTGAATCTCCAGTCCTCGATTTTTTCCTTGAAAACTTCTATTTTCCTTTTTAGATATTCATCTTCTAGATTGTCACTTTTAATTAATGCCGTGAAAAATTCTCCGTCCTTCTTCAAACTCCTTACCTTTATAAGCTCGTCAATAGAAAACCCTGCAATAGGAGATCTCATGACACTTATTAGGGGAATGTCCTGCTTGGTATTGTCAATGATTCTTAAAATATTCATCATAACCTTAATTTCAACAGTATCAAAATAACTATTTGATACATCGGAATAAAAAGGTATCCCTTCGTTGTAGAAGACATCTTCAAATACGCTTGCCCAATTGGCGGCAGACCTAAGAAGTATTACTATGTCACTATATCTGATTTTTCTCCAGTTTTTGTTCTTTGCATCATAGGTTTCACTGGTCATCAAGGTTTTTATCTTATCCGCTATGAATATTGCTTCAAGCTCGTTTGTTTTAAGCGCCAGAAGCTCCTGGTCCATCTCCTCAAAATCTCCTTCATCATCCTCTTCTGATTCAGCAAGCTTCTTTTCAATTACATTTATTTCCAGAGATTTTTCCCCTGCTTCAAAGGAAGTCCCCTTGTAAAGATATGCATCCTCGTTATAATCAATTTCACCCAGCTCTTCATTCATGAGTTTGCTGAAAAGATAATTAGTGAAATCAAGTATTTCACCTCTGCTTCTGAAGTTCTTGTTCAAAAGAACAAGGTTGTTATTATCCGACGATTTTCCGTAGCTGTGATATTTTTCTATAAAAAGCGTAGGATCTGCCTGCCTGAACCGGTATATGCTCTGTTTCACATCACCAACCATGAACAAGTTGTTATCCCTTTTTACCTTGCTAATCAATTCCTCCTGGATTCCGTTACTATCCTGGTATTCATCAACATATATGTATTCGAACCTGTTTCTATAGTACGCCGAAGCTTCATCCTCTTCAAGTATTTCAAGGGCAAGATGCTCAGCGTCACTAAAATCAAGAGATTTAATTTCCCTTTTCTTTTTTGTGAACTCGTGGTGAAGTTCCTCTACAAGACTATAAAGCACTTCCATTAGGGGATGCATAAATTCAAGATCTTTCAATATATTGGAATAGTCGCTTTTAGGCATGTACTTCTTCATTCCGTCAATGGTTTTCTTGTACTTGTCTCTTGAATATTTTACTTCTTCAATTGTGTCAGGATCAAACTGCTCCTTCTTGTCTCCCCTGAGAGTCTTAAGCCTTGGATGAGAAAGTGACCCCGCAGTCATGTAAAACCTTTCAAAATCATTTTCAAGTAGTTCCTGAAGGTGTAGAAGGTTTGACCGGTCTTCCTGAAGTGTGTCGAAATAAGGAAGGTCCTCTGGACATACAATCAGAGCATGCTTTAAAACTTCCCCTGCAAATTCAATGTACTTTCCTGCCTCTCTTTTAAGTATGCTTATCCACAACGTATCATCGATGGTATCCTTATCCACATCAAGCTGGTCAACAGCATTTTTTAGCCATTCCAAAGGGTTTGGATAGCTTAAAACCGTCCTGTAAAGTCTCTTCACCAAGCTTACTATCCTTTCGTCTCCCCTGTTCTCTGAAAAGGAGTCTATAAAAAGGAAAAAGTCACTGTCTTTTTCTGCATACTTTCTTTCCAATATCCTGTTTACAGTTTCTTCAAGAAGTATTCCAGAATCATTTGTATCCATTATCTTGAAATCAGGATCAAGGTCTATAAGATAGAAATATTTTCTGATTATATCAAAACAAAAAGAGTGCATAGTTGATATGTTGCTGCTTCCCAACTGACCAAGCTGTTTCTTTAGAAATGCACCGTTTTCTTCATCCATGGAGGAAATCATGGCTTCCTTTATTTTTTCCTTCATGCCTGAAGCTGCCGCATTTGTGAAGGTTACCACTAGAAACCTATCTATATTTATATTGTCGTCAACGACAGACCTTATTATCCTTTCAACGAGAACAGCCGTCTTGCCGGAACCAGCTGCTGCCGAAACCAGCAGATTTTTGCTTCTGTTGCTTATTGCTTCCTGCTGCTGTTCAGTCCATTTAATCATTCTCACCATCCCCTTCTTCAAGGATTTCCATTATTTCTTCTTTTTTCAAATATTTCAGCCTGTTGTATTCATTACCTTCAAGTGCATTGTCGAACTGACATATGGATATGAGGTCGCAATAGTCGCAGGGAATCCTGTTTCTGTATTTATAAGGCTTGATTTCAATCACACCTTTTGATATGCAGTCTGAAACTTCAATTATCTTTTTTTCAATTATATAGAGAAGTTTTTTTATATGTTCTTCCTTCAGTATCTTGGAAGTTGCAGAAAACTTTTCTTTTTTTGTTATCTTTATACTTTCCAGAACTTGCGAAGACCTGTTTTCAATAAAGTTTACATCCATCTTGTTTATAATTTTTATATCATCAATGGCATATCCCTTAAGTGAAAACCTTTTAAAGATTTCTCTATCAATATCTTCAGCATCGATTATATCACCATCCAGCATTGGATTGTCTATATGAAAATAGAACACACCTCCGAAGCTACCATTGTTTTCAAATATATTGCTGTTGTATTTGATTACAGCATCCATATAAAGAAAAAGTTGAATCTGTAGACCGTTTATAACATCGTTCAAATCTATGTTTTTATTGGATGACTTGTAGTCTATTATGTTTATATAAGATCCTTC
Source organism: Dethiosulfatibacter sp. (assembly GCF_983023055.1). Classification (NCBI taxonomy): domain Bacteria; kingdom Bacillati; phylum Bacillota; class Tissierellia; genus Dethiosulfatibacter; species Dethiosulfatibacter sp. The sequence goes on from NZ_CEZJXU010000151.1 coordinate 3,171, forward strand.
ATCTCCCTTATATACATCTATCCTGTCAATTCTTCCTCTAAGGTATACGGAACCCTTTTCGTTTTTAAGCTCAACAGGATTCATTTCATCTTTGCCCATACCAAAAGAGGCTTCACTGTAGACAGGCTTGAATTCACTGTTTTTCAACTGCTTCACAATACTGATAGCAGCCTTTTCTGTCGTAGATTCGATTTTAGACCTTATATATTTATTTCTATCACTGTCGTTTATGAGCTCATTGCTTTCATTTTCAACAGAAAACACAGCTTCCGATATGTTTTTTACTTCTTCCTTAAGCTGATCAGTATCCTTCTTTATAAACTCTTCGTCTTCAATTATTTTATTAGTCACTTCTTCAATTATTTTATGATAAAGGCTTCCAATATCCTTGTAATCTATTTTGTATTCCTCTCTTGCTACAGGCTTCAATCCGTTTTCGATAAAATACTTAAAGGGACAAGTGCTGTAGTTTTCTATGGAATATGGGGACATTTTAAGTGGCATGTTAAAAACTTCTCCAACAAGGTTTTCGTCCTCAATAACAGCTTTGTTGTCGTAGGACAATGCATCATCCATCAGACAAGAAAAATCATTGCTGTTTCCCCTAATCCAGTGGAGCAGATTCTTGTCCTTTATATCCATTTCACTACCGTTGATATTTTCCCTTATTTTTTCAGATATATAGTTAAGGGAAGGTCTTATTTTTTCAGGCATATCTCCCTTTTCAAGGATTCCTCCACTTATATTCATTTCAGGAAATAGGGATTTTATCCTATCCGCATAGGTTGAAGGTCTGAGAGTCCTACCTTCAACATCTCCCAGTGAATATGAAAATACAAGTCCTTCTCTTACTGAATTGATGATTTTTCCAATCTTAAATTTTTCCAGTGAAATGTCGTCGTTATTGCTGAACATTCCAGCTCCCTTTTCAATAAGATAATCCCGTTCATCTTCATAGAGTATTCCCTGGCTTGTATAAAGTGATGGAATAATGCCCTCATTCATTCCAACGAAATATACCTTCTTCTTTTCCACCAGCGTTTTCCCAATGATACCAAGTACCACACAGTCGTCTTCAGGAGGTATAATACTCAGACTGAATTCTTCAAAGCCTGTCTTTATTATGTCCCTGAATTCCCTGATTCCAGTTTCCGATTCACCTGAAATATTTACAGTCTGTTCAAATATTTCCATCATGGAATTCCATATCTGTGAATTCTCGTATGCTTCTTCAAACATTTCCCTGTTTCTCAATTCATAAGTTTCATTCTTGATTTTTTCATATATGTTTAAGTCAGTAATGATATGAAGTAGAATATTTATTTTTTCCTCCCAGGCAGACTCCCTCACAAGACCCTCAACATCCTTCAACAAATTGACTACAGATTTCCTTGAAACTTCCAGTTCCTCAATATTACCGGATCCGTACTTGAATTCCATCTTCCACTTGTATCCGCTGATTCCATATTTTATGGCATAGTTTTCAAGATCTTCGATCTTGCTAATTTCAAGGTCTGTATATCCACATTTGAGAAATCTTGCAATATCACTTTGTCGATAGTTCTTGATTCCTATGTCAAGAATGGACAGTATCATGGCTACCAGTGGATGGCTTATAATCTCTCTTTTCTGGTCTATGAAATAAGGTATCTCGTATTCAGAGAAAACCTTCTCCACATTGATTGCATACTGGTTTTCATCTCCAGTAACAAGGGCAATATCCTTCCATCTATATCCTTTGTCCCTTACATCGGAGATTATCATGTCCGCTGTTGTTTTTATCTCTTCGTAAGGATTTACTGCATAAAAAAAGCCAATGTTTTCAGGTTCTCTTTCATAAAAAACATTGTCGTAACCAAATATTGAGGAAGAAAGAAAACCTATATCATCCTTAAGACTTTTTCTTACTTCCATAAATATTTCTTCTACTTTAACACCGTCTTCAGAGAAAGATTTTAAAGCAGCAATCATTTTTTTGCCGGATTCAAACTCTTCCTGAATATCATCTTCAAAGTCATTGTCAGGAGGCAAGGTAACTGAAGCCACAGAATCCTTCGAATATTTCACAAGCTCCCTTAAAAACTTCATTTCATTGACAGTGAAGTTTTCGAACTC
>NZ_CEZJXU010000152.1:0-5266 GCF_983023055.1 Dethiosulfatibacter sp.
TTCAATGAAGCTAGATTCTTTGTTTTGAATATTAATATTATTTTTGTCTGGAACTAGTTGATTACAGCTTTTTTTTCGCAGCTTTCTGGTAGATATAAGCAGCGGATGCTATGTCTTCTACTGCAAGACCCATGCCTTCGAACATAGTTATTTCAGTATCTGTTTTTCTTCCTTCGGCTTTATTCAATAAGATATCGCCGATTTCAGCAACTATGTGATCATCTTCAATGGCGCCTTCACTCAATGGAACCAAGTAGTCGCTGCTCTCTCCGGTACAAGACTCTTTCTTGTCGACATAAAGTCTTGCCTTTGCAACTGCACTGCTGTCAATTTCCCTGTAAGCCTTTGCAGAAGCACCTATAGCGTTTATATGAGTTCCTGGTTTCAACCATTCTCCATTCAATACTGGTTCCTTGGCCAATGTCACTGTCGTTATGATTTCTGAATTTGATACAACTTCTTCAGCGGTTTCACAGACTGTAACCTTTACGTTGTACTTTTCGGACATTTCATCAGCAAATTTTTCAGCAGCAGATGGATATAAGTCCCAAACTTTGATTTCTTCGATATCCCTTACAAGAAGCAGTGACTCGACGTGGTTTCTAGCTTGTACTCCGGCACCCAGGAATCCCATGGTTTTTGCATCCTTCTTTGCAAGAAGATCTGTTGCAACGGCAGTAACGGAGGCGGTTCTAAGAGCTGTAATGGATATGCAGTCTATGCTTGCTCTTTCCTTTCCGTCTTCGGCGCTGAACAATAGTACTACACCCTGGTGTGATGGAAGGTTTCTTCCATGATTTGATGGAAATATTGTTATTAACTTGACTCCGAAGTATCCTTTTTCATTAAGGTATGCCGGCATAAGGAGGTAGAAATCATCTCCTGCAAGCTTGTTTGCTGATCTTAATGACATTGAAGCCTTTCCGTCGTTAAGGTCCATAAGTGTTTCCTTCATGAGTCCGATGCACTCTTTCATTGATAGAAGTTCTCTGACTTCTTCTTTACCAATTACTAACATTGTAATTCTCCCTTTAAAATATATTTTCAATTTTGGTTTAATAAATTATTATTATAATAACAAAAAATTAACAAAATGTCAAATTTTGGGATGGAATATATTGAATAAAGGGCTAATGTGTTTAAAATGGCGACAACTATATTTAAGAAGAGGGCATTAATGACTTTTTTGTAACAATTTCACATAATAAAAACTGTTGTCTATCTGATAATTAACACAAATCAGATGGATAACAGTTTTTGATATATATATTTACAAATCAGTTTATTTCTTTGAGGTAACGATAGAGTGTAGTTTCTGATACTTTAAGTTGTTTTGCAGCCTCTGAAGTACCACCCTTTATGTCGAAGATTCCTCTATCCTGGAGTGTTCTCACTACTTCGATTTTTTCGCCTTTTTTCATTCTGGTTACAGAAATATTGTGATTGTTAATGACCTCTTGTATCACAGTTTCAGCCATTGATGAGATTGGTGTGGATATTTCCTCGCTGTGTTCTGCAGTTGATTGGTTGAAATATTTTTCCATTTTTCCAAACTGCTCCTTGAATTCAAGGAAGTCAGTTATATCGCTGTTGACGCAGAGGAATCCGTGAAGATTTCCTTTTTCATCCTTGATAAAAAAAGTAGAGGAATTAAACTTCCTTTCGCCTTTGCCCCTTCCTTCATAGTTCACGATATAATCCTTGGTCAGATATTCCTTCCTCTTCAATATTTCATGAGAAAGATCCGTTAGTGAATCACCAGGTGTTCTTCCTGAGATATGTCCCTTATCTATCCAGACGATTGAATTCTCTGGGTTCTTGATATCGTGAATTAAGACTTCACAGTTGTCTCCCATTATCTTGCTTATGAATTCACCGATTATTATATATTTTTCTAAAATGCTTTTCACTTTATCACTTCCAATTCATTTAATAACTTTGCATGTACATTGGTGACGTTGGCTGCAAAGTTCAAGTATCATTATTATAATATATGAAAAATTATAATATTACAAGAATAATGATAAAAATATTATCATTATGAAAAAAATACTTGCAAAACATCTCGTAAAATAATATAATTAGGGTAGAAAATTTGGAGGTATACAATGAAAAAATTTATTTCAACTAAAAACGCGCCTGCAGCAGTAGGCCCTTATTCTCAAGCAGTAGAGGTTAATGACACACTTTATGTATCTGGACAGATTCCTTTTGTTCCTGCAACTATGACGCTTGTAAGCGAAGACATAGCAGAGCAGACTAAGCAGTCCCTTGCAAACATCAAGGCAATACTTGATGAAGCGGGATACAAAGTGGAAGACATCGTTAAGTGTCAGTGTTTCCTTAAGGACATGAATGACTTTGCAGCAATGAATGCAGTATATGAAGAGTTCTTCGGAGAGCACAAGCCGGCAAGAGCTGCAGTAGAGGTTGCAAGACTTCCTAAAGATGTAAAAGTAGAGATTGACGCAATAGCAATTAAGTAGGATTTATAGCAAAAGCATATAGTTGAGTTTTTAAACTTAATAATGAACAACTCTAATCCCGTGGTATAATATATCATGGGATTTTTTATATACAAATCTAAAATTTTTCCCTACAGTGTTGGAATATTATTTCTAGATAGATTGAAGTTGTTTTAAGTATGAAAATACCGATTACAGAGATTATAAATTATTACAGTGAGGTCTCGAATTCGAGGTGCGATAATTTTCAATTATTAATTATGAATTGTCGTACTGAGTGAGTAGGGAACTGTAATAATTTATAATCTCGATACAACATTTAGAGGAGGAACCTTATGATAAAAGTTAACAATCTAAAGTATTCCTACGATAAAAAGAAGAATGCAGTGGATGACATAAGCTTTCATGTAGAAAAGGGTGAAGTTTTCGGTTTTCTAGGACCAAATGGTGCTGGTAAGTCTACTACACAGAAAATTCTTACTGGTCTTCTTCCTGTTCAGTATGGAGAGGCTTTTGTTGCAGGAATAAAGGTGCAGGGACAAAAAAGCGGATTTTTCAACAGAATAGGCGTATCCTTTGAAATTGCAAATGCCTACGACAAGCTTACAGGACTTGAAAACCTGAAATACTTTGCCGGTATGTTTGATGTTGATACATTGGACTGCAATGAACTCATCAAATCCGTTGGATTGGAAGATGTGAAAGACATGAGGGTTGGAAAGTATTCAAAGGGTATGAAGCAGAGACTGATATTTGCCCGTTCCATGATAAATTACCCTGAAGTGTGGTTTTTGGACGAGCCTGTCACTGGACTGGATCCTTCGTCAAGCAGGGACATCCTGGATATAATAAGAAAAAGAAATGAAGAGGGAGCCACAATACTTCTTACAACCCATAACATGGCAGTGGCAGAGGAGTTGTGCCATAGGATAGCCTTTATGAATGAAGGAAAGATTATTGTTGTTGACACTCCAAGGAATCTTAGGCTTAAATACGGTGAAAAGAGAGTAAGGATAGAATACGGAGAGAATGGAAATATTCTTTCTGAAGATCTTAGTCTTGAAAGTGAAGAGGGCAGGAAAAGAATAAATGATTTTGTGTCTTCTGGAAAGATTGAAACCATTCATTCTGAAGAGGCAACTCTTGAGGATATTTTCATTGAACTTACAGGCAGGAGGCTGGTATAAATGGGTCATCGTTTTTATGCCACGTTGAAAAAGGATATGAAGATTGCATGGAGGGAATATTTTTTTCACGTAACCCTCATAACTGCAGCGATTTTTTGTCTTGTACTTAAGTTCATCGTTCCCTATACCTTTGAAAACATATCATTTTTCATATACCTGGAAAAAGGAGCACTGCCTTTTTCAGTAGAAGGCTTCGATTCGGAATTCACATCGGGAAATCTTACCTTTGTCGATTCCAGGGAAGAACTCGTTGAGAGAATAGAGAAGAAACCTGAAAGCTACGGGGCAGTCATCTCCAAAGGGGATGAATATCCTGAAATAGAACTGGTTCTTCAGGGATACGAAAACAATAAATTCAGAAATTTGATAGAGCTACAGGTTGAAAGAGGATTGTCGGAATTTCTGAAAGGAAACTTTTTTTACAAGTCAGACTACCAGGTAAAGATATTAAATCCTCAATACGGGAGCAATGATATTTCCTATAGTGATATAATGTTACCTCTTTTCATAGTAATGGAGTCATCATTCATAGGATATTTTCTAATAGCAGTACTTCTTTTCATGGAAAAGGAACAGAGGATGCATACTGCATTTCTGGTTTCGCCAGGAAGAACGGTCGAGCATCTGTTGTCAAAAGCCCTGGTGATGCTTGTTCTGGGTCTTATTTCAGCCTTTGGAACAGTTATATTTCTGAGAGGATTTGACTTTAATCCACTATATTTATTGATGTTTCTAATAGTATCGTCATTTTTTGGTTCCTCACTTGGATCATTAATAGGAAGCTTTTTCGATTCACTGTCAAAATCAATGCTGTGGGTTATGGCGTCCATGGCAGTCCTTGTGATTCCTGTGATTTCATATGTATATCCTCCCTTTTCACCTCTCTGGGTAAAAGTAATACCAACGTATACAATGATTTATGCAGCAGGAGAAGCACTCCTTGATTCGGGAGGCACTGTGTTTTACAGATATTTGTCATTGATCCTGATGGAGGGTCTTGGTATTTTTGTGCTGGCTCATATTTTCTTTAAAAGAGCTTTGCTTCGAAAGAATTAGGAGGTTGAATATGAAGATATCAAAAATTTTTAAAGTTTTCAAAAGAGATACCATGAGTGTTGTCAGGGATTTCATCATATTCATAACTGCAATACTTCCAATAATTCTTGCTGTAGTTCTAAACCTTTTTATTCCAGATGTTGAAAGTGCCTCTACAAGATTTGTAATCAATTCAAATGTTGAGAAGGAAGTGGTTTATGAATTTGAAAAATACGGAGAAGTTGAATTTGCAGATACCAGAGAGGACCTCTACGAAAGAGTGGAGGGGACCGATGAGGTTGCTGGAATAGATTATGTTGAGGGTGAATATGTTATAGTACTTCAGGGCAACGAAAAGACTGTGTCCAAAAATACTGCGGCAATGATACTTGATGAATATTTGAAGACAGAAGAAAGTCTTGTTGATGTTAAAATCTCCGATGTAGGAGTCAAGGAATCACCTGTGAGAAGGCTTGGGACGATTTTCATACTGTTGTTCTCCATGGTAGCACCGGGACTTATGGTGGGAATAAATCTGGTGGAAGAAAAGGAATCTAATACTCTTTCCGCCCTTAATGT
>NZ_CEZJXU010000153.1:0-5240 GCF_983023055.1 Dethiosulfatibacter sp.
TTTCGGGAATAATAATGGATACAAATGCCTTCACCTTCAAGACAGGTGTAAGAACCTTTGAGGCTGCATCATACCTCAGACGTGCAGGAGCAGATACAATAGAGGCAAAGAGACTACTAAGCGACGACATAGACACATGGAAAAAAAAATCAGAAGTAATAGAAAGAGCTGAAATCATTGATGAAATCATTGCTATTTCCATGATAGACGAGATTCTGCCAAATGGCCTCATAATAGCATCACAAAGTGCTGCAGACCTACTCTCTGTAAAAGGAGTAATAGTAACCTTCGTACTGGTAAGAAGGGACGAGCATATACATGTAAGTGCAAGATCCGTTGGAGATGTAAATGTACAGATAATTATGGAACAGCTTGGCGGAGGTGGACACCTTGAAATAGCAGGTGCCCAGATAAAGACCCAGGACATGAACCATGCCAGGGAACTATTAATGAAAGAAATAGAAAAATATAGAAAGGATAACAAAAAAATATGAAAATAATATTATTGAAAGACGACAAAAAAGTAGGAAAAAAGGGGGAAATTGTAAATGCCAAAGACGGCTATGCAAGAAACTTCCTAATACCAAAAGGTGTTGCTATAGAAGCAACTACTGCAAACATCAAGAGGCTTGAAAGAGATAAAAAGCACGAGGCTGCAATTGAAGCAAAGCTTGTGGATGATGCAAAAGTCCTTGCTGAAAAGCTTGAAAAGGTAGGAATAGAAATAAAGATCAAGGCAGGAGACAGCGGAAAGCTATTCGGATCCGTTGCAACAAAGGACATAGCAGCTGAATACAAGAAACAACATAAAATTGAAATCGACAAGAAGAAAATAGACCTTAAGGATCCAATAAAGACTGTAGGAATATTTGAAGTAAATGTAAAGCTTCACCCAAAGGTAATTGCAAAAGCTAAAGTGACAGTGTCCGGAATCTAGGAGTAGAATATGTCTGAACAACAGATGGGAAGAGTTCTTCCCCACAGTATTGAGGCTGAGCAAACTGTCTTAGGAGCTATAATGCTCGACAAACTTGCCCTTGAGACTGCCGTGAACAAACTTAAAATAGAATACTTCTATTTCGAAGGCAACAAGGAAATATTCGAAACAGCAAAGGCACTGACAGTTAAAAACAAGCCCGTTGACCTAATAACCCTGACCGAGGAACTCAAAACAAGACAAACTCTTGACATGGTTGGTGGAATCGCCTATGTGGCAAGTCTTTCAGAGAATATTGCAACCACAAGAAACATTGAAGCATACTGCAATATAATCGAGGAAAAGGCAATAGTAAGGGAGCTCATAGGAGCAGCAGAGGAAATCAGGAACAAAGGCCTTGAGAATACAAGCGAAGCAAAGGTACTTGTTGAACTTGCGGAATCCAGAATATTTGCAATATCCCAGGAAAGACAGGCACGGGACTTTTCCCATATGAGGGAGATAGTACTTGATGTATTCAGCCTTCTTGAGGAAAGATCACAGAACGACGGATCCATGACAGGCATCACTTCAGGTTTTAAGGAAATAGACATGATGACTGCGGGATTCCAGAAATCCGACTTCATACTTTTGGCGGCAAGACCATCAATGGGAAAGACAGCCCTTGCACTAAATTTTGCAGTGAACTCTGCAGTAAAGGGAAAGGCAAAGGTAGCCATGTTTTCGTTGGAGATGTCAAAGGAGCAGCTGGTACAGAGGATAATCAGTATGGAATCCCTTGTAGAGAGCAACAAGCTTAAAACAGGAGAGCTTGAGGACGATGACTGGGACAAGATAGCCTATGCAAGCGGTATAATGTCGGAAGCCGACATATATATAGACGATACACCGGGAATCACCCTTTTCGAGCTAATATCCAAATGCAGAAGATTAAAGACACAGCATGGTCTGGATATGATAATAATAGACTATATTCAGCTAATGGAGGGTGAAGGAGACAACAGGCAGCAGCAGATTTCAAATATCTCAAGGGGCCTTAAAGGTCTTGCAAGAGAGATGGACTGCCCTGTAATATCACTATCCCAGCTGTCAAGAGCACCGGAGCAGAGACCGAACCACAGGCCACTGCTTTCAGACCTTAGAGAGTCTGGAGCCATAGAGCAGGATGCCGATATAGTGATGTTCCTTTATAGAGACGAATACTATTTCGACAGGGAAGGCGGAGAAGATGAAAACTACGACAAAAGAGGAGTAGCTGAAGTCATCATATCAAAGCATAGAAACGGATCCGTAGGTACCATAGAACTGACCTGGGTAGACAGGTTCACCAAGTTTACTGATATGCCGAGGTAGAATATTAAAAAGGATTGAAATCCCATTGGGGGAGTTCAATCCTTTGCTTTTTGTGGTTGTCCGGCGATACAACGTGAATGTTCCTTGCTACCAGGTATCTACAATCATCCTTTTCAAATTAAAGATTGTTGTACCGGCAGCTAAACACCAACGCTTCAAGGTGTTTTGTGCATTTATTATAGTGTGGTGGTTGTCCGGTGATACAACGTGAATGTTCCCTGCTCCGTCGATTATGTCTTTCCTGATTAATAAATGTAGAAAGACATATCTCCAAGTCACGACCTCACAATCACATTGTATCACCTTAGAATTGGTGTCATTGCTAACTTGAATTTGTCGCTGTGTCCTATAAGAAGTAAAGCATCAGCGTCACTGCCAGCAAATCGGCTGATCCTCCGGGGCTTAAATTCTTCTTGATGAAGGCTCTGTCCATCTTCTTAACTTCCTTTATGCCTGATTCGGTGCACATGCCTCCGCTACGGAGTACATTGTCTGCAGAAAACTTTGCGAATTCAAGTCCGTCAAGGCCACCTCTTGAAATAAGGTTCGTATCTTCCGTGTTCATGATTATTTTCATCAGCACATTGACGGAGGCATCGTTTAAGCTCATGCCGTCCTTTATAAGTTTGAGAAGAAAAGGATATGAATGCTCCCTTATGGTTGGGAATCCCCTTTCTGCCTCACCTCTTATACCGCTTATATGGTATTTATTGTATATTTCACGTCCATGAGTTGTTTCCTTTGGATTTTTTTCATCCAGCTGTCTTTTCACAAGAGATTCCGACAGCTGTCCTGCATATTCGCAGATTTTCATATAGGAAAAGTCATGGTCCTTCATATGGGACATGGCTGCAGCAGAAGACATAAGACCAAGAGAAAATATTGCACCCTTGTGGGTGTTTATTCCTGAGGATGCCTCGATCATTTCCCTGTCGGCAACAATTCCCCTTTCCTTAAGGAGGTTGAAAAGCACATGGAAGTCCATGTCAATGTTTTCCAATGTTATATGACAGCAGTCGTAGAAATATCTCTCCAGCTCCAATGCACTGTCGATAAAGGTGAATATGTCCATATCCTTGTGGGCGCCTGTGTTGAACCTGTCAACAAGCCCTGGTTTTGGCGATACATTGACTTCATAAAGGAGAGCCTTCACGGCTGCCTTGCTTATCTTACTGCAAATTTCAGTATTTATCATTTACAACCATCCATTTATATTCGTATTCTAGTTTGGATACTATCTGCTAACACTTATGAAAGCTAAAATATACAAAATACCTTGAAACATTGGTATTTGTTTAGAAGGAAACTTTCAACGTGGACACTATCTGCTTCGCATCTATCGCGACATAGTCGCTGTGTCTTATCTAACGTGGCTTTGCCACTGTATCCTGATTATAGTTTCAAAATCCAAAAAAGTCAACCAAACAAGAAAGCATTTATTAAGATGCGAAAGAAAGTTTCTTAAGCTACAAAAAAGTCGAGCTTTACACTCGACTTAAACATTTATATTAACTTGCAACCTCAATAAGTTCCCTCACATCTTCTGCACAGTAATTAATAAATCGATCAACCAGATTTGGATCAAACTGGGTTCCTGAAAATCGCTTTAGCTCTTTCAATGCGCCCTCGTGGGTTGTGGTATTTTTATAGCATCGATGGTTGGTCATTACATCATAGGCATCAGCTATTGATATTATCCTTGACATAAGAGGAATATATTCACCCTTGAGATTTTGGGGATAACCCTCGCCGTTCCACCATTCGTGGTGGGAAAGTATGTTTTCAGCTATGGGCAAAAGCTCAGGTATGGTCTTGCAAATATTGTATCCCGTCAATGGGTGCTTCTTAATCGCAGCCCACTCTTCGTCAGTAAGCCCTTCTTTCTTAAGCAAAACAGCTTCAGGTATTGCTAGCTTTCCTATATCGTGAAGTTTGGCCAGAAGCAGTATTTCATCCTTTTCAGCAACGGACATGTCCATTTTGCTGGCTATCTTAAGTGCTATATTGCCTACTCTTTCCGTATGCTTCATTGATTCATAGTCTTTTTCAAGGAGGGAGTTTGTAAGAGACTCTACTATGGAACTTCTGTAGCTTTTGTTATCCATCATTTTATTTCTGTACATCCTGTTTTCAGCAATTTTTATAGATTCGGAAATACTGTCCCCTTCATTTTCAAGGGTGGACAGTCCAACTGCCATATGAGGCTTTAAAAAATCAGCGCTCACCTTGAAATGTTTGTCTCCAACTCTTGAAATTAACTTCTGGGCCGTATTGTAATCTGTGTTAGGCATTATTATAAGAAACTCGTCTCCACCCCATCTGATTATCATATCGTTATCCCTGAAATTTGAAGTAAGATAGTTGGCGGCATCCCTAATAAGCTGGTCCCCCTTCTGATGTCCGAAGGCGTCGTTGATGAGCTTAAGGTTGTTCATGTCAGCCATGATTATACTGACAGGAGTTCTCTTTTTCAAGGCTCCACTGCCTATTAGATTGTCAAAGTATGCTCTGTTGTAGCAGCTTGTCAGGCTGTCGTGGAAGGTAAGATGCTCAATCTTCTTATAAGTATTTGTCAATACTATATTCTGCATCCGAAGCTCGTCGTTGATTATCGTAAGCTCCTCCGTAAGACTGCTGACTATCCTTGAGGAATTAATAAACCTGTAGATATCATCCAGAAGCTTTTCCTTGTTAAATGGTTTAACTAGAAAATCTAGAACATCAAGTTCATAGCCCTTAATCTTTTCATCAAGAGTCAAGGATTTATTTGAAATGGCTATTACTGGAATGGTGCTGCTTCTGAAGATGCTTCTCATGGATTCTATGAAATCATAACCCTTAAAATCCGGCAGGTCAAAATTGACCATAATGATATTCAAATCCTTCTGGCTCATGAGGTCAAGGGCTTCGTTGCCGTTTGAACATGTATATATATTGCAATTAGTAATTT
>NZ_CEZJXU010000154.1:0-5218 GCF_983023055.1 Dethiosulfatibacter sp.
ATTTTATTTAGCTTATTATCCATTCTTTATAATAAAAGGGTTTGTAGTGAGCTCGCTGTTTAGCGTTTTTGAATTAATAGCCAAGTTGTAGATTTGAGAAGATTTGTTGGTCAATTCGAATATTTTTCTGTCTGCAAGGCTTGATGTCTTGTATTTGAAATCCGATTTCTTAGTAATGAAATTGATTCTGTTTTTGTTGCTTTTCATGAAGTACTGTCCATTCTTGTCAAACGAAAGAACTTTAACACTGTTTATATTTTCAATCTGTATGGATTCGTTAAAATCATTTGTAAGATTTAGAAGAATACTCAGCAGTATTCTTTGAATTCTTGAATAAGTGAATCTTTTTGATTTCACATTTTTAATGAATTCATCAAGATTTTCATGCAAACCAATGTTTTTTATAAACCTGTTTTCGATTCCTTCCTTCATATCGTAAATGCTTGTAAGCTCATTATGGGTTGACGACAAAATTTTGTATTGAACAAGCTGATAACAAAGTTCCAGGGAGTTAAACTTTCCATAGTTATCAAGAAAAGACATTATTTTATCATATGAATATGTTGGTACACTGCTGGAAACATCAGAATTATTATATTCAAGTAGAGTCTTTCTTATAGCACTTGCGCTTGAAAAAGTTCCTTCCATTTTATTGGAACTGTATGAACTTCCTACTCTTTCCACATTCAGAGGTTTGATATTGTAGTTGTTTCTCATTATTGACTTTACATATTCAATTCCAAGAATGTTGTTAGGGGTGAATATTTCTTTCATGTTTTTTCCAAGAGCCTTTGAAATTGATTTGGGATATGAGTATCCCAGACTCAGGTTGTCTTTAAGTATGGATTTGAATTCAAGAGTTTCATTTGAAAGTATTTCCGATATCTTTATGATTTCTTCCAGATTTTCACTTTCAGTACCAAAGCATATGCTTTTAACATCCAGCTTTGAAAGTATGCCAAGAGCACCTTCTGCGAACATTTCAGCATTTTGAACAGCATAAGGGAGAGGAAGCTCAAGAACTATGTTGCCTCCACCTTTTACAGCTGTTTCAGCCCGACTCCATTTGTCTATGATTGCCAAGTCTCCACGTTGTACGAAGTTGCCACTCATTAATATTACTATACAGTCTGGATTGTATTTTTCCTTAACTTTTTTCAACAGATATTCATGACCGTTGTGAAAGGGATTGAATTCTGATATTATTCCGATATTATTCATTTTTATCACCATAGACAGTATATAATAAAAACTGAAAGTGAACAAACTAAAATATTGATTTATTAACAAATTTGTATTAATATATATAGGTCAGTTATATATATTTAGGAGGATTCAATGAATATTTTAGTAATTAATTGCGGAAGTTCTTCGCTTAAGTATCAATTGCTTAACATGGATGATGAAAGTGTTTTAGCAATAGGTCTTACCGAGAGAATAGGAATAGAAGGAAGCAGGGTCAAGCACGAGACTGTCGGTAAAGACAAGGTCGTTTTAGAGCAACCCTTAGAGAGCCACAAAGAAGCTATCAAACTTGTTCTTGATACACTTGTAAACCCTGAGTATGGTGCGATTGCATCTCTTGAGGAAATTGATGCTGTTGGACATAGAGTTGTTCACGGTGGAGAGAAATTTGCAGGTTCAGAGATTATCACAGAAGAAGTAATATCGGCTATGGAAGATTGTATTGATCTTGCACCACTTCACAATCCGCCAAACATTATAGGAATCAGAGCTTGTCAGGAATTGATGCCGGAAGTACCTATGGCAGGAGTATTTGATACTGCGTTCCACCAGACAATGCCTGCATATGCATACATATATCCGTTGCCATATGAGCTTTACAAGGAGCTTGGAATTAGAAAATATGGTTTCCACGGTACTTCACACAAGTATGTATCATCAAAAGCAGCCGAAATGTTGAATAAAGATATTAAAGATCTTAAAATAATTACTTGCCATCTTGGAAATGGTGCAAGTGTTACTGCAATAAAGGATGGAAAGTCTATTGATACAAGCATGGGACTTACTCCTCTTGAAGGACTTGCAATGGGTACAAGAAGCGGTAACATAGACCCTGCGATAGTAACATTCCTTATGGACAAGAAAAATCTTTCGATAGACGAAGTAAACCATATAATCAACAAAGAATCAGGAGTGCTTGGAATATCAGGAGTAAGTAGCGACTTCAGAGACATTGAGGAAGCAGCAGAAGCTGGAAATGAAAGAGCTCAGCTTGCACTTGATATTTTCCATTATTTAGTCAAGAAATTCATTGGAAGTTATGCGGCTGCCATGGGTGGAGTCGATGTATTGGTATTCACTGCAGGACTTGGCGAAAATTCAGTTGACTCAAGAGAAGAGATTTGCAAGGGTCTTGAATTCATGGGTATCAACATTGATCATGACAAGAATAATGTAAGAGGAAAAGAGACTCTTATTTCAAAAGATGACGCAAAAGTTAAGGTGTTTGTAATTCCTACAAATGAGGAACTTATGATTGCAAGAGACACAGAAATACTAGTTTCAAAAAACTTAGTTAAATAGCTTGACAAATCTGTATATTTTACATATAATTTTCCTTGCAGTCTTGAGGTGATATATTTGATTTTAGATTTAAAAGATTTTTTAAAAGATAATTCGGTTTATAAGCAATATATTAATAGCGTAAAGCCTGAAAGCTTGAAAACAAAGGATTTCATTATCTTGACAGATGACGTACTGTGTACTGTTGATATATATAAAACAGATGATAATCTATATGGAGAAGTAAAGTTGGTTTATAAGTATATTGAAAACTGTGCAAGATGTCTTGATGAGTTTAATCACCAAGTGGAAACCGAATTTAAAATTACCATAGGTGAGGTTGTTAATGAAGATGAATTGAGCATTGACCTTGTTGATGATAAAATCGACTTGACAGATGCTATAGTTCAATCTATTTACGTATCGAAGCCTATAAAAGTTTTGTGCAAAAATGATTGTAAAGGTATTTGTCAAAAATGTGGAATAAACAGAAATCACAGTAAATGCAATTGTGGTGATGCAATTGTTGATCCACGTTTAGATAAATTGAGAAAATTGCTTGATAAGGAGGTGTAGCTAATGGCAGTACCAAAGAGAAAAATATCCAAATCTAGAAGAGACAAAAGGAGAACGGCAAAAGAGAGAGTTAAAGTAACAGGTTTTGTTGAGTGTCCACAATGTCATGAGGTGAAGCTTCCTCACAGAGTTTGTAGAGAATGCGGATACTATGATGGAAGAGAAGTCTTGAACGTAGAATAATAAAACCATGAAGATAGTGTTCGCACTATCTTCATTTTTATTGCAAATTTATTTGTTCTACGTTATACTAAAACTTGAGTATTATGTCGAGGTGTAAAATGAATATTATTATGGATGCAATGGGTGGAGACAACGCACCTGAAGCAATAGTCAAAGGCTCAATTGAAGCATTAAGAGAATATGACGTTAAAATTACCTTTTCCGGAAAGGAAGGGGAAATAAAGAAATATCTTACTGACAAAAATCTGCTTAATAGAATAGAAATCATTAATGCGGAAGATGTTATAACTAATGAAGACAAGCCAGTGAAGGCCATTAGGAAGAAAAAGGATTCTTCTATGGTAAAGGGAATGGATGCCCTCAGGAACGGATATGGAGATGCATTTGTTTCCGCAGGCAATACTGGAGCAATATTAAGCGGAGGCTTATTCATAGTGGGAAGACTTCCAGGAATAGAAAGACCTTGTCTTGCACCACTGTTCCCAAATGGAAAAAGATTCAGCCTTTTAATGGATGCTGGGGCCAACGTTGACTGCAAGCCGGCATTTTTGAATCAGTTTGCACTAATGGGATCGATTTATATGGAAAATGTTCTGAAGATTGAAAGTCCAAAAATAGGACTTATAAATATAGGAACTGAAGAAGGCAAGGGAAACAAACTTGTCAATGATACCTTTAAGCTATTAAAGGAGTCTGAACTAAATTTCATAGGGAATATAGAAGCAAGGGACATAATGTCTAACAATGCTGATATTTTGGTCTGTGATGGTTTTGTGGGAAATGTTGTTCTTAAACTTATGGAAGGTGTAGCTGCGGAGCTTATGAGCAGGATGAAAGATGAAATCTTGAAAACAACAAAGGGTAAAATTGGTGGTTATCTCATAAAGGATTCCATGAAAAAGCTTAAGGGGCAACTTGATTATTCAGAACATGGAGGAGCTCCTTTACTGGGACTTAAAGCTCCGGTAATTAAAGCACATGGAAGTTCTGACAGTATTGCAATTAAGAATGCTATAAGACAGTCGAAAATGTTTTTAGACAGCGGAGTGAATGAAATTATTAAAGAAGAATTGGACAAGGGAGGAAACAGCAATTGATTTTTCAAACAATAAAGAACCTGATTATTGAACGGTTAAATCTTGAAGAAGATACTGTAATCAATATGGATACATCTTTTGCAGATGATCTTGAAGCAGATTCCATAGGACTTGTTGAACTAATTATGAGTATTGAAGATGAATATGATATTGAAATAGATGATGAAGATGCTGAAAAGATAAAAACTGTGAGGAATGCAGTTGAATACATTGAAGGTATAATAAATAAAAAGTCCTGATTTCAGGACTTTTCTTGTAGCTTAGCTGCTTTGTTTTTATATAGATATATGATGTAATTCTTTTGGTTTTGCCTGGGGTTGCCGGATATGTTTAAGAGATATGATTGCTGTTTCTTGGCTTATGAAGAAGTAATGATTGGTGATTAGTGATTAACTCTTAGTTAATTAGCAATCTCTAATTATTAATCATCTAAGTTTACTGGACTGGATGTAAATATGAAAGGTTTCATGCCTTTATAATTTGAATAATGGAGGAATAATGGATAATAGTTTATCGCTTATTGAAGAAAGACTGAAATACAGTTTTACCGACAGGGAGCTTCTTATGGAAGCTTTAACTCACAGTTCCTATTCCAATGAAAATGGACAGGACATTAAAAACAATGAAAGACTTGAATTTTTAGGGGACGCTGTACTTGAGATAATGGTCAGCAACTACCTTTTTAATAAATACAAATCCATGCCGGAAGGAAAGCTTACTAGACTTAGGTCCAAAGTTGTTTGCGAAGAAATACTTTACGATATAGCAGTAAATCTTGAAATTGGCAAATTTTTACTCCTTGGAAAAGGAGAGGAAACAACAGGTGGAAGGGAAAG
>NZ_CEZJXU010000155.1:0-5198 GCF_983023055.1 Dethiosulfatibacter sp.
GGATTTTACCTATCATGGCAACACCTATACCCTTTTCATCAAGCTTCGCTTTAATAGGGCTGTAATTTTCCTGACTACATACCACCAGCATTGACCCGCTGGATATGAGCTTTAAATAATCTATTGCGAAATGACTGCACAGTTTTTTTGTAATGTCCGACACAGGTATTTCGTCTTCATCTACTACTATTCCCATTCCCAGTGCATTTGAGGCCTCCCATACAGCCCCTTCAACTCCACCTTCAGTAATGTCATGCATATATTTAACTCCTACAGATGCACAGATCATTCCTTCGTTTACAACACTGAGGTAATTCAAATAGTCCTTTGCCTCGCCAAGCTCCTCTACAGTAAATCCCGCATTCAGAAGTTCTTCTTCTTTTTCCTCTGCAATTATTGTTGATCCTTCCATTCCGCTAAGCTTGGTCATTAGTACACAATCGCCGTTTTTCACTTCTTCTGTAGTATTTTTCTTGTCTTTTATTCCTACTGCTGTCATTGACAGTACTATCCTGTTAACTGCATTTGTAATCTCAGTATGGCCACCTACAATTTCCACATTGATTTCAGCACTTGCTTCATTGGCCTCACACATTATGTTTTTGATTGTTTCCTTAGTTGTTTCAGGAGGTGCCAGTATTGTTATTAGCAATGCTACAGGCTCAGCTCCACCTGCTGCAATATCGTTGCAGGCAACATTTACTGCGATTTTTCCAAGATTTTTCTCTGCACCTGTTATTGGATCAGATGACAACACGCAATATTTGTCTCCATAATCAACTATCGCACAATCCTTTCCCACTGCAGCCCTTTCTATTACTTCTTCTCTTCTATTTTTAATTGAAGATATTACAAGATCTTCAAGTACCTTGTTAGGCAGTTTTCCAATATCCATTTAAACGCCTCCATAAGTTATTATATTATAAATTCATTACTTATTTAATCTATAGAATTAATTAATATATTATTCCTAGTTGATATTAACATAAATTGCTCTTCAGGTAAAGTATTCAGCCACAATTTAAAGTAAAAAAAAGGAGCCCTTAGGCTCCTCAATTTTCTGAATTTTACTTCTCGATATATGTCCATTTGAAATCATAGTCTGATCCAACTGGATATATTGCAAGACCTTTAACATATGGTTTAACCATTATATTTTTATTAGGGTGGTAAAGTGGGTAGATAGGAAGTTCAGCAACTATTAGTGCTTCTGCTGCAACCATAGCGTCTATTCTTTCGTCTCCCTGTCCCTCGATTGCTGTCTTGATAGCTGCATCATAGTCAGCATTGCTCCAGTAAGCATCGTTGTTTCCACCATCTGTAATCCACATATCCATGAATGTAAGAGGATCGTTGTAGTCTCCACCCCATCCAGCATAAGTGATTTGGTAAGTTCCAGTATTATATCTTTCAAGTCTCATTGCAAATGACATTTGCTCGATAGCAAGCTCAACGCCAAGAGTTTGTTTCCACTGGCTTTGGAAAAACTGAGCAATATTGCTCCATGTGTCTCCTTCACCTGCTACTATTGTTACGTCAGCAGCAAACTCTTCTTTTGTAGCTCCAACTTCAGCTAAAGCTTCTTCAAAAAGTTTTACAGCTTCTTCTGGATCATAGGCTGGAAGTACAGACATTCTATCTTCTGCAAATGAATGACCTTTACCTGCAAGAGTTGGAGGTGTATGACCTTCTGCAACCATTCCCAATCCTTTTCTAACTACGTTTACGTAAGTTTCAGCATCTGTAGCAAGAGCGAAAGCAAGTCTCATCTTGTAGTTTGAGAAATACTTGTCTTTTACATTGTACTGTAGATACCAAGTAGTTGCTTCTGCTATTGATTGATATTCAGGACTTTCGATATATTTTTCAAGAAATTCTGCAGGTACGTCAACCTTATCAAGCTGATCTGTATCATACATTTGGATTTTCGTATTGTTCTCAGTGATCATATAACCAGTGATTTTGTCAAGCTTAACTGTGTCAGCATCCCAGTACTCTTCATTCTTAACTAGAGTAAGACTGTCTTCATGAATCCAATCACTTACAGCAAATGGTCCGCTGTATACCATCATGTTTGCCTCAGTACCATATGCATCTCCCATAGCTTCAACTGCAGCTTTTTGTGCAGGAAGGTAAGTGATGAATGATGTAAGACTTAAGAAGAAAGGTGTAGGTCTAAGAAGTGTAACTTCTAGAGTTTTTTCATCTACAGCTTTGATTCCCACTGTTGCTGGATCTGTTGTTGCGCCAGTATTGAATTCTTCAGCACCAGCTATGTGATAGAACTGATAAGAATATTCTGCTGCAGTTGCAGGATCGATTGCTCTTATCCATGCTGCTTCAAAATCCTGTGCAGTTATTGCAGTTCCGTCAGACCAGTTAGCATCTCTCAATGTGAATGTGTAAACCAATCCATCTTCACTAATATTAATGTTATCTGCAAGACCATCGCCTACAGATCCGTCAGGATTAAGTCTTACCATACCTTCAAGAGTAGCATTCAATAACCAGAATGATACTTGGTCAGTAGTTGTCTGTGGATCCATGTCAGGTGGTTCCTGAGTCCAGTTCCATGTCAAAGACTGTTCTTCCATTGTTGGTTCTTCTGATGGTTCTTCTCCTGGTTCTTCTGTTGGTTCTTCTGTTGGTTCTTCTGGATCATCTGCAGGCTGGGTACATCCTGTAAATGCCAAAGTGAATACCATTGCAAGAACTAGTAGAAGTGCTAATAATCTTTTCTTCATCTTGAGTGTTCCCCCTTGATTTTTGTGGACTTTCGTCCTATAAAACCGGCTTGTTGGATTTGCCGATTAAAAACTCCTATAGAAATTATATTACTGTAACATGATCTTTGCAAATTAAAAAAACTTAACAATTAAGATTCCTTCACTAAATGACAGGCTACGAAATGACCCGGACGTACTTCTCTTAACTGGGGTTCCTCCATTCTACATATCTCTTGACAAAGAGGACATCTTCCCTGAAATTTACATCCCGGTGGAATATTAATTGGACTTGGCACGTCTCCTTCAAGAAGAATTCTATGCTTTGCCCTCGAAGCCTCAGGATCCGGAATTGGAACTGCGGACATTAATGCCTTTGTGTAAGGATGAAGTGGATTGTCATATATTTCTTTTGAAGTTGTAAGCTCCACAATTGATCCGAGATACATTACTGCCACCCTGTCGGAGATATGCTTTACCATGCTAAGGTCATGGGCAATAAACAGATATGTAAGTCCCAGTTCCTTTTGCAGATCCTGAAGGAGGTTTACAACCTGTGCCTGTATTGAAACATCAAGTGCCGATATGGGCTCGTCACATACAATAAACTCTGGTTCTATTGCAAGAGCTCTAGCAATTCCTATTCTCTGCCTCTGCCCGCCACTGAACTCGTGTGGAAATCTATTTGCATGCTCCCTGCTTAAACCAACAAGTTCCAATAACTCATATATTCTTTTTTGTCTTTCCATTCCTGAATACAAGTTGTGGATGTCTATTCCCTCGCCTATAATGTCAGTAACCGTCATCCTTGGATTGAGGGATGCATATGGATCCTGAAATATCATCTGTGCCCGCCTTGTGAACTTTTTCTGTTCTGCTTTATTAAGCTTGCTCACATTTATATCGTCAAATATTACGTCTCCGCCTGTAGGTTCGTACAATCTTATAATTGTCCTTCCAGTTGTAGATTTTCCACAACCGGACTCCCCTACAAGACCAAGAGTTTCACCGACTTTGATATCGAAGGATATATCATCAACAGCCTTAAGAATCTGACCTCTTCCAACTTTAAAATACTTCTTTAGATTTCTAACACTTATTAAGGTTTTATCTTCTGTCATGATTCGTCCCTCCTTCCTGTAACGGGATTTATAACTTCAGGTGCCAGGTCATGTTTCAACCAGCATCTTACATAATGGTTATCTGTAACATCTGATATCTCCGGCATGGCTTCTTTGCAGACCTTCATTGAATATTCGCATCTGGCTGCAAAAGGACATCCCTTTGGAGGTGCGATAAGGTCTGGAGGAGTACCATCTATTGGTACAAGCCTTACCTCCGATTCAACATCAAGTCTTGGTACTGACTGCAACAGTCCCCATGTATATGGATGCTGCGCATTGTAGAATATTTCATTTGTATCGCCATATTCAATAATTATTCCTGCATACATTACAGCAATCTTTTTTGCTACGTCAGCCACAACACCAAGGTCGTGGGTAATGAGTATAATTGCAGTATTCAACTTGTCCTGAAGATCTTGCATAAGGTCCATTATCTGGGCCTGGATTGTAACATCAAGTGCAGTTGTAGGCTCATCAGCTATCAAAAGCTTTGGATTACAGGCAAGGGCAATTGCTATCATTGCTCTCTGCCTCATTCCACCTGAATATTCGTGAGGATACTGCTTTGCTCTCTTATCAGGATTTGGAAGTCCAACAACCTTAAGCATTTCAACAGCCCTATTGTGAGCTTCTGATTTTGTCATGTTCTGATGTTTTATGAGAACTTCCATTATCTGCTTTCCTACCTTCATTGTAGGATTAAGAGATGTCATTGGATCCTGGAATATCATCGATATGTCCCTTCCCCTTATCTTCTCCATTTCCTTGTCTGAATAGTCAAGTAAATTCTTGCCTTCAAATATTACCTCTCCTGCTTTGATCTTTCCAGGAGGCATTGGAATCAACTGCATGATGGTCTGAGCCGATACAGATTTACCGCATCCGGACTCCCCAACTATAGCAAGGGTTTCACCTTTTTTCAGTTCATAGTCAACACCTCTTACAGCCTTTACTTCACCTGCATATGTATCAAATGCAACATGGAGGTTTTTCACATGTAGCAAAATATCATTATCTTTTTTAATTTCACTCATCTTATTTCCTCCTAATTTCTCAATCTTGGATCCAGTGCGTCTCTTAATCCGTCACCCAACAGGTTGAATGCCAACATGAATACACAAATCAGCGCTGCAGGGAAAAACAACATATAAGGGTGTATAAGAAGCATTGTTGTTCCCGATTGAGCCAGAGAACCCCAACTTGCATTCGGAGCAGGTATTCCCAGTCCCAAATATGAAAGGAATGCTTCTGTAAATACTGCACTTGGTACCTGAAAAGTAAGATTGATGATTATAGGTCCCATTGTGTTTGGAATAAGATGTCTAAGGATAAGTCTTCCCGTATCCGCACC
>NZ_CEZJXU010000156.1:0-5142 GCF_983023055.1 Dethiosulfatibacter sp.
GAGTTAAATTTAATGGAGGTGTACTATGGCTAAAGGTCAAGTAACGTTTAATGTGGACATTTGTAAAGGTTGTGAACTATGTGTTACGGCATGTCCGAAAAAGATAATTGAATTGGATCAAAACGTAATAAACGCCAAGGGATTTCATCCGGCGCATGTAGTAAATATGGATGAATGTATAGCCTGCGGAAACTGTGCGATAATGTGTCCTGATTCTGTAATTAAAGTGGAAAGGGTATAAGGAGGTAGGATGATGACTAAAGTATTGATGAAGGGTAACGAAGCAGTAGGTGCTGCAGCTATAAAGGCTGGATGTAGATATTTTTTTGGATATCCAATAACACCACAAAATGAAATACCTGAATATATGTCAAGGGAACTTCCCAAGGTTGGAGGAGTATTTCTTCAAGCTGAAAGTGAAGTTGCTGCAATAAATATGGTTTATGGAGCTGCAGGAGCAGGAGCAAGGGTTATGACCTCTTCTTCAAGCCCTGGTATTGCACTTAAGCAGGAAGGAATATCATATATAGCAGGAGCGGAGCTTCCATGTGTAATAGTAAACATGATGAGAGGTGGTCCTGGACTGGGAAGTATTCAACCTGGACAGGCTGATTATTTCCAGGCTACTAGAGGTGGTGGAAACGGAGACTATAGACATATAGTTTATGCACCGGCATCAATTCAGGAAACTGTGGATTTGTTGATGGAATCTTTCGATGTAGCAGATATATACAGAATACCGGTAATGGTACTTGGCGATGGAATGATAGGTCAGATGATGGAAGCCGTGGAATTTAAGGAGCCTATTAAAAGAAAACTTCCTGAAAAAGATTGGGTAACTGACGGTACAAAAGAATCAAGAGAACCGAGGGTAATCAATTCATTGTATCTTGAACCTGAACTTCTTCAGGAACACAATGAGAAGCTTGAAAGAAAACACAAGGTTATTGAAGAACTTGAAACAAGATATGAAGCATATGGTCTTGAAGATGCCGAGGTAGTATGTGTTGCATATGGTACAACTTCAAGAATTGCAAAAAATGCAATTGATGAACTTGAAAAAGAAGGACTTAAGGTTGGAATAATAAGACCAATTACACTTTGGCCTTTTCCAGTTGAAGCATTCGATAAAATCAATCCTGAAGCAAAGGGATTGTTGACAATAGAAATGAGCATGGGTCAAATGATAGATGATGTGAAGATTGCTTCAAGAGGAAGATGGCCAGTTTCTTTTAACGGAAAAGCTGGTGGAATGGTTCCTTCACCGGCAAGTGTTATGAAATCAATTAAGGAAATAGTAGGAGGTGCAAAATAATGTCTGTAAAAACACCTACAGTAGTATATGAAAAAACAAAAGCATTGAATGATACTCAGATGCATTATTGCCCTGGGTGTACTCATGGAATAATTCACAAATTGGTTGGCGAAGTACTTGTAGAACTTGGAGTTCTTGGAGATACAATAGGAGTTGTACCTGTTGGATGTTCAGCACTTGCATATAAATATTTCAATATGGATACTCATCAGGCAGCCCACGGAAGGGCACCTGCAGTTGCAACAGGTATAAAAAGAGTAAGACCGGATAAAGTAGTATTTTCATATCAGGGAGATGGAGACCTTGCTTCAATAGGTGCGGCTGAAATCGTACATGCTGCTCTCAGGGGAGAAAAAATTACCACAATTTTTGTAAACAATGCAATATTCGGAATGACAGGTGGACAGATGGCTCCAACTACTCTGATAGGTCAAAAAGCAACTACTGCACCTCTTGGAAGAACAGAAGAGCATTCGGGAAAACCTCTCAAGGTTTCTGAAATGCTTGCTACTATAGACGGAGCAAAATTTGTTGAAAGAGTATCAGTACACAATCCTGCAGCGGTAAGAAAAGCTAAGAAGGCTATAAAGAGAGCATTCCAGTGTCAACTGGAGGGGAAGGGATTTGCAATAGTGGAAGTTCTTTCTACATGTGCAACAAACTGGGGACTTACACCTGTTGACGCTCTTAAATGGTTGGAAGATAATATGATACCATACTATCCACTGGGAAACTTAAGGGATTTTGAGGAGGGAAAATAATGTTGGAAAAAGTTATAATGGCAGGATTTGGTGGTCAGGGAGTTATGGCTATAGGAAAATTGTTGGCTTATGCTGGAATGCTGGAAGATAAGCAGGTATCGTGGCTTCCTTCCTATGGACCTGAAATGAGAGGTGGTACTGCAAACTGTGATGTTATAGTTTCAAACAAGCTTATAGGGTCGCCTATAATTACTAATGATGCTACAGCAGCAGTAGTAATGAATCTTCCTTCCATGGACAAATTTGAAAGCCATCTAGCAACAAATGGCAAATTAGTAATAAACAAATCGCTTATAGAAAAAAAAGCTTCGCGAAGTGACATAGAAGCATACTATATAGATGCAAATGAGATTGCAATGGATATAGGTAATGCAAAGGCTGCAAATATGGTTATGCTTGGCGCATATCTTGAACTTTCCAAAGCTGTAGAACCGGGGTCAATAATAAAAGCTTTTACAAAGGTATTTGGTGAGAATAAGGCTAAATTTATTCCTCTTAACGAAGAAGCATTAAGAAGAGGTGCGGAAGCAGTAAAAAAGCAGACAGTTCTGGTTTAAACAAATAATTCAAGGTGGTATATAATGAATAAAACAGAAATAAACTGGCAGGAACTCGGATTTGACTATATAAAAACTGATTTAAGATATATATCTGTATGGAAGGACGGGACATGGGATGAAGGTAATCTTGTTGAAGATAACTTCCTTAAAATAAGTGAAGCGTCGACTGCTTTGCATTATGGACAGCAGTGTTTTGAAGGGCTTAAAGCATATAGGACCAAGGATGGATCCATTCAGCTTTTCAGACCTGATGAAAATGCAAAGAGAATGCAGAGAAGCTGTGAAAAAATACTAATGCCAGAAATGCCTGTGGATAAATTCATTGATGCCTGCATGCAGGTTGTAAAAGCCAATGAACATTTTGTACCTCCCTATGGAACCGGGGCTTCATTGTATTTGAGACCATTCATGTTTGGAACAGGACATAATGTTGGAGTGAAACCTGCTACAGAATATATATTCTGTGTGTTTTGTCTTCCGGTTGGAGCGTATTTCAAGGGTGGAATGACCCCTGTAAATTTCATAACTTCGGAATATGACAGAGCAGCCCCAATGGGTACGGGAGCCGCTAAGGTGGGCGGAAACTATGCTGCCAGCCTTCAGGCACATAAGGAAGCAGTAGAAGCAGGATTTGCCGATTGTATTTATCTGGATGCAGCGACACATACGAAGATTGAAGAAGTTGGAGCTGCAAATTTCTTTGGAATTACTAAGGATGATGTATTTGTCACTCCAAAATCTCCGTCAATACTTCCAAGTATAACAAAATATTCACTGCTATATCTCGCAGAAAACTATATGAACATGAAGGTGGAAGAAAGGGATGTTGAAGTAGACAATATCGACGAATTCAAGGAAGCAGGAGCATGTGGAACGGCAGCGGTCATAACTCCAATAGGCGCAATAAGCCATCAGGGAGTCAACCATGTATTCCATTCTGAAACTGAAGTAGGACCTTTTACAAAAGAACTTTATGACACTCTTACTGGAATACAGCTTGGTGATGTGGAAGCTCCGGAAGGATGGATTTACAAGGTTAAATAATAAAAATCAGGAGTTGCAGTTCGATTTGAACTGCAACTTTTTGAATTAATGTTTGAATGAAAAAAGAATTGTGTTATAATAATAGCGACAACGAAAGTTGTTATGCCTCTTAAATTTTTTGCCAGGACCGTGAATATCTCACGGTCTACTTTTTTAGTAGTTGATAAAAGGCTTCAATTTCAATAAAATTTAAAAGGTTAGATGACCAGAGATATTTATTATGAAGGAGAAAATAATGGATTATTACACCAAGGCAGTGGAATATAGAAAAGAACTACACAAGATACCGGAAGTCGGAATGAAAGAATTCAAGACTACCGAATATATATTGAATGTTTTAAGAGGAATGGGTTACGAAGTGGAAACGGCACTGGAAACAGGAGTTATTGCATGTAAAAAGGGAATTGATGATTCCGTCGCCATTGCATTTAGATCGGATATAGATGCACTGGCTATACAGGAAGAAACAAAGAGTGACTTCAAGTCTATCCACGAAGGGTACATGCATGGTTGTGGTCATGACTACCATATGGCTGTTTTACTTGGTTTTGCCGAATATCTTAAGGGTGTTGAAACTTCATGCAGCATAGTATTCATCTTCCAGCCTGCAGAAGAAAGTCCCGGAGGAGCCAGACCAATAGTTGAAAGCGGAAAACTTGACAAATTTAATATCACTGAAATATACGGTCTTCATATTTGGCCATATTTAAATCAGGGTAGGATAGGAGTAAAACCAGGTCCTATAATGGCCATGTCAGGCGAATTTGAACTGGACTTAATAGGAAAGGGTGGACATGGTGCAGTACCAAACAGTACAATTGACCCAATATACATATCTTCCCAAGTAATATCATCTCTTCAGAGTATTGTAAGTAGAAACATAGAACCAATAGATGATGCAGTCGTTACTGTTGGATATATAAAGGGAGGTTCTGTCCATAATGTAATTCCCGGAAAAGTTGAAATGGGAGGTACAATCAGAGCTTTTAGACAGGAAGTATATGATAGGATCAAGGAGAGAATAACTACTATATGTGAAGGTATTGCCATGGCCTATGAAATGGAAATAGAAGTGAGGATTACAGATTTTTATAAACCTGTAGATAATGACGAAATGCTTACTGAGGAATTTATAAAATCCCAGGGAGATGCTATTGAAATAGTGAAGCCATACATGACAGGGGAGGATTTCTCCTTCTATCAGAATGAGTATCCGGGGGTGTTTTTCTTTCTTGGATCTAAAAATGAGGAAAAAGGTCTCGTTCATCCTCTTCACAACAGCAAGTTCCAATCTGAAGACCCGGTTATAAAAAACGGAATAGATTCATATATAAATTTATTAAAGTATAAGGACATAATATAATAGATTATAGCACTGGATTTTCCAGTGCTTTTTTTATAGCTTAGGAAAGTTAAAATATGCATAACCCCTTGAAGCGTTGGTGTTATGCGGTTAAGGAAA
>NZ_CEZJXU010000157.1:0-5140 GCF_983023055.1 Dethiosulfatibacter sp.
TCAGTATTTATGTCATAAATCTCCACTTCAACAGCTGTGTTGTTTTCAATGTATCCCTTAATATATTCCAGTAATTGTACCTTTCCTTCAAGTATATAGCTGTTAACCTTTACAAGATCCTGTGTTATTTCCACAGCTTGATTCCAGTCAATTGATTTAAATTCATCCAACATTAAAATCCCTCCTATTTCATCTTCAACTTCACTTTTTCACTTGTTTCCGTTTGAATATTCATCCATTTAAATCTCTTGTGTGATTCTATTGAATTCAAGATTTCTCCACTCTGAATATCTTTTTTGATTGCTTTTACAAAAGAAACTATCAATAACGCCATTACGAAAAGAACCGGTATCGCATAGAGGGTCGTAAGGGACTTAATTGTGTTAAGTATATTGAGTCCTTCAACATTATGTTCAAGGAACAGTATTGATACAGGCAATGCCAAAAAGATAAATGACCAGAAAAGCTTGTAGTATTTATTAGGCTCTTCGTCTTCCTTAAGACCTACAGATGTTAGAATTGACAAGGATGTAGCCATTGCCGTTGCGGATGTGGCAAGATTGAAGAAAATCAAGACCAGGAATACTATAATGGCCAGTGATGCTAAAGGAAGTGTTTGAAGTACTGCCAGCGTAGCCGCACTGCTTCCCTGCTCCAATATGATCTGAGAAAGCATTAGCTCTCCTGAAAGTTCAAGGCTCATTCCGTAGTTTCCAAGGATAGCGAACGTTATCCAACATGCTATAGGCGCCCATACAACAGTTGCTATAGCAATTTCTCTAAAAGAACGACCATACGAAATCCTGGCAATCCATACTCCCGTAAGAATAGCAAGACCTACATACCATGCCCAGTAGAAGATAGTCCATCCCTGTACAAATCCTGTTTGTGCTATTGCATCCGTATAGAAGCTCATCTTAAAGAATTCATCGATGTTTT
The DNA here is from genome assembly GCF_983023055.1 of Dethiosulfatibacter sp. Taxonomy (NCBI): domain Bacteria; kingdom Bacillati; phylum Bacillota; class Tissierellia; genus Dethiosulfatibacter; species Dethiosulfatibacter sp. Next base: position 940 of record NZ_CEZJXU010000157.1, read on the forward strand.
TTCCCACAGCCATTGTAAAGTTATTAAGCATAAAGTTTGTTGGTCCAACAATTAGTATGAAAGCAAAGAATCCGATTGCTAGTTTTATATTGAAGTTGCTTATCTTCGCCATACCCTTTGCAATTGACTTTGATGTAGAGAGCATGAAGAAAATACAGAATACCACTATGACTGCAATTCTAAGTCCAAATGTATTTGGCATACCTGTTAGTGAACTGATCAGTTCAGCCATAACCGGTGTTCCCAAAGCTATGGTAGTCATAAGTCCACCTATATATGTGAATGCTACGAATCCATCCACAAGATATCTCAATACCCTATGGCTTGTTTTTTTTGTTCCCAGTACTTCAGAACAGGCATCGGAAACAAGTAGAGATCCAACCTTTCTATTCCAATACATGTATCCTATTGCAATACCAGGTAAAAGATAGAAGGACCAGGCTGAGAATCCCCAGTGGAACATACCGTAGGCTGAAGCATATTCATAGGCTTCTGTAGACATAGGTTCTACTCCAAAAGGTGTTCCAGTCACATAATACATCCATTCTATCATTCCGAATATAAGAATTCCTGCTGCAAGGGCCGAACACAGCATCATTGCTATCCATGTGAAAGTTTTGTAGTGAGGCTCCGCATCTGCTCCACCAAGTTTAATATCTCCATACTTGCTGCCTATTAAAAATATTGCCACTCCCAGACATACTACGCCTATTAACATAAACAGCCATGCAAGGTCCATAGTTATAAATCCAAAAACATTTCCAATAAGTTCTGCACTTTTCTCAGGAAACAGTCCCATTGGCAGCATCAAGGCTGCCATAATCAATAGTGAAAATAATATCAACGGTTTATTAGCTTTTTCAAACATTTAAATACTCCTCTTTAAAATTATATTATTTTTTGCAAATTTTTCCGACTAGTTTGATTACAGTTAAATCATATCATATTTCATTCAGTATTCTGTCAAATTCTTCAATTATGTCTTCAATATTTTCAAGTCCTATGGAGATCCTGAGAAGACCTTCAGGAAGTCCCATCTCTCTTCTTTCTTTAGGCGTCATTCCACTGTGTGTTATTGTAGTGTCACATAAAGATGTTGTGAAAGTTCCAAGACTCGGAACTATCTTTGCAAGCTTTGATTTCTTAACAAATTTGGCTATATTCTCGTAGCTTCCAAGGTCAACGGCAAGCATTCCACCATACTTGTCGTTATTGAACATATTGTTGGCAATCTCATAATCCTCGAATGTCTTCAATCCCGGATAGAACACCTTTCCAGTTTTTTCATGGGATTCAAGAAACTCTGCAAGCTTCATTGCATTGTCACAATGCTGATTTACTCTCAACTCTAGTGTCCTCATACTTCTTGTCAACAGCCATGCATCAAATGGGCTTATTATAGGTCCAAAAGTATGGGACAAGTCTACAGCCTTGTTGATATTCTCTTTGCTTGACACTATGACTCCCGCCATAATATCGCTGTGTCCGTTCAAGAACTTTGTAGCACTATGGACTACAATATCCGCACCATGCCTCAAGGGTTGGCATACAATTGGTGTTGCAAAGGTATTGTCAATTATTAGCTTTGCACCAAATTCATGGGCAACCTTTGAAATCCTGTCAATATCCAGCACGTTCATCATAGGATTGGCAATAGTCTCTGCATATACAACCTTAGTATTTTCCTTGAAATACTTGTGTAGATCATCTTCACCCAAGTCAACCATTGATACTTCGATTCCGAACTTGGATTCAATCTCACCTTTCAACAACTTGAATGCATTGCCGTATATTACACTATTTGCTATAATATGATCTCCCGCTTTAACTTGGGATATTATTGCCAATGTTATTGCAGCCATTCCTGAAGCAAAAACCTCTGCAGCTTCACCGCATTCAACTGCCTTTACCAGCTCATTCAAACAGTCCGTCGTAGGATTACCGTAGCTACCGTAAAGATATCCGTCAACCTTGTTGTAGCAAACGTCGTTGCATACTTCAGAATCATCGAATGTATAGGCTGATGTCATATATATGGGGGCAACCTTTGGCACTGATGCTGACGGAATATTGACCTTGGATCCTTGATGAGTTAGTTCCGTCATAAAATTAGTTTTCATTACTTCCTCCTTTCATTTCTTAACATCATTCTACTATCTCTAATTATTGTAGAGTCAAGACATAAAAAACAGTTTTTTTATGAAAAATCCAATCATATAAAGCCTTAATTATCAGATTTCGTAGCATATAATCCTGAATATCTCTCATAAGTACATCAAACAATGCAAAACTCTAGCATAGTTCTAGAGTTTAATTAAAAGAAAATTTGACAATTTCATTTTAAGAAGTTTATTATATATAGATAGGGAGGAATCAACTTGAAAAAACATTATTCGATTGGAGAAGTATCAAAAATATACGGAATCTCCGTACATTCCATAAGACACTATCACAAGATAAAACTGATAGTTCCTTCATATGTGGATGAATCCACAGGCTATAGATATTATACCTTCGACCAGTTCCATTATTTTAGCAGACTTAAATATTTCAGATCTATCGGTCTTTCACTTGAACAAATAAGGAGAGTTTTCGAATCAGGAGACGGAAATGAATTCAAATTCATCCTTCAAGAGATTAGGGAAGAAAAGGAAAGGGAAATCAACGAAATCAAGGACATGATAGACAAGATTGAATGGATTGATTCCTATTATTCCTCCTCGGACATAAACGATCTTGACAACCTTATATATAAAAGACATTTTCCAGAAAGACATATATTCAAGACTCTGGATTCAGGAACAAAGATCATAGAGGATCTGGACATAGCTCTCCACAGTAGGCTTTATTCCAAGAAATTCAGAGATATCAAATATTTCAGACAGTATGGCTACTTCATCGATTACGAATCATTGCTGGATAATGTCTCAAAACCTATTTCTGCAACCATGCTTCTAAGCGAAAAGCCTGACATTGATACTCCTCATATAAAAGTCCTTCCTGAAGGAGACTACATCTGCTACTGTACAAGGCTGTTGAACAAGGACATGGATGTGACACCTCTCATGAAATACATTGAATCAAAACACAAGACGAATCCCAGAGTGGTAATAGCTTTTGAATATGAAAAATATATTGAGGATTACTACAATGCCATTTACGAGATACAGATATTGTTTTAGCTATACATCTAAAAAAGAAAATAGAGCCTAATCGGGCTCTATCATCATTTTTGCAGTAACCATCGCTATAAACTTCCTTAATACGTCCTCCGACAAGGCTTCTATTATGTGAAATGGAACTAACTCCTGACTGTTCCTGTCAAATCTCTACTGTTTCTTCTTCCTATAATATTCATCCTTAAGCATTGAAAAAATCATCTGGTCCAGGTATCCCCTTTCGCTCTTGTAGGACTGTCTGTGAGTTCCCTCGTAGAACATCCCCAGACTCTTGTATAGCTTAATGCCAATTACATTATCCGGATAGACATCAAGCCAAAACCTGTTCATATGAAGATCCTCAAAACAAAACTTGAATATCCCTTCCATGACTTCTCGGCCGTAGCCTTTTCCCTTTTCGGTTATTGCTATCCTTCTAAGTTCGAAGATTTCGGATTTTTTATCCAATCTTATAAGGCAGTAACCCACCAGTACGTCTCCATCCTTTTTCTTGAAAGCAAGAAGATATGCGGAGTCACTTCCAATTTCCTCCAGATGTTCCTCATAGGTTCCCTGCCATATGAAATTCCTATTTTCAGGATCCTCTTCCATTGTTATGACACGATCTATTTCAAATTCCACTGCCTCTACAACATTTATTCTTTCTGTTTCAAACAGTTTTTCAAGTTTATCCATGGTTCCCCTCCTAGTTTTAAGACACAATAATAGTCGAGTCAATTCATGAGATCTAGAGTATATAGACGGTTCAACTGTATACGATTGATTGCATGAATTGTAACGAAACTCATTGTGGCTTAAAACTTCATTTTTTCAATTCAATACAATATAATATAATTCACTTCATATACTTAAGAATACTGCCACTTACTTCAATTGTCAACACCCTGCTCTCGTTCGTTAATAGAGGACAACTTCTACAATTCTTGTGAATCCACACACACATTGAAAAATTAGCAATTTTACAGTAATTAACCGTCGACAAAGCACATCTGTTCCTGTATCATAGATTAAATGGCTAAAAA
>NZ_CEZJXU010000158.1:0-2505 GCF_983023055.1 Dethiosulfatibacter sp.
TTCACGCTCTTTTTGGGAATTTATTTGGAATTTGCTGTTTTTCAGCAAATATCCTCTTGCGATGGCAGGTTAATCAAAATTGCTACTTATTAAGTAGACACTAAGTAGCTAAAAAGCTCATTTTACCCATTTTCATAATGGAATTATATGAACCATATCTTTTTATGAATAGCAGTAAGGCACATCTCTCTGGATGACGACTAGTAAGCTTCAGTAGTGAAGTAATTTCTGGCATAGTTTCATCTAGTAGATTTATTAACTGTACTTTAGTCTTTGTAAGATATGATATTCTTTGTTGGTATTGTCTTGAAAGGAATTTTAAGTCTTCATATTTCTGATCTAATGGACTATAAGGTGTAAGTAGATATGCTTTTTCTAGAGCAAAAGTTGCAATTCGAATAGCATCTTTTTTATTTGTTTTGATTTTATGAATTTCAACGTCTCCAAACTTTTTCATTTGGTATGAGTTGACGAGGCAAACTTGAAATCCCTCATCTTGAAGTTTCTTCAAAACAGGGTAGTGGTAATGTCCTGTATACTCCATCAGGATGATTAGTGGTTCATTTAGATTTTTTTAGATATTGTACAAGTGCATTCATCTCTGTTTGATTGTGGTTCATGTCAAACGGTTTAGCACGAATGCTGCAATCGTTATTAAGTATTGCAACTTTACTTTTGTATTTTGAAATATCAATTCCAACAGCAATCAAAATGGTACCTCCTTAATATAGAATAGTTTTGATTGGTTCCAACTCTTCAAGATCCATTCATATTCGTGAGTTAAACGGGAGTGATGAAATCATCCCAACTTGCTTAATCGAACGCTGGACAATGAAGGCTGGCTAACAAATTTGCAGACGGGCGTGGTGTCCCAATTGAAAAGTACGTTAGCCAATCACCTTCATTATAAATAATAAGTAAAGGTTATAAAACCTCTATACTTATATATTACGAATTGAAAGCTGTGCGACTAGCACTTGAAATAATAGTACAAGGTACATCTTGGGCTGTCCAAGCGAAAGCTATTGGAATACTCCTTCCATATGGAGTAACCCTACCTATAGGTGCGTCATTGGTAACAATGGGGTGCTAAGCTATAGTGACAATGTGAACATACTGCTAGCCTAAAGTGGTTATCGTCGCTAGGGTAAATATATCACTATGATTAAAATAATTGAACTGCTGTAAGCTTCGTTAATTTGAAGTAGAGAAATAAGGCTGACACTCTATAACCAAAAGGTACAGAGACGGGACTACACGGGATAGTTTTACCGTGTAGGATATGGATGAACTCTCCGGAGTATAGGCAGAATCTAAGGTGGTATGAATTGGCCAAGGTGTACAACTAGGTAAGACCAATAAGTTCCTATTCAGGTAGGCAATCTGTAAAGATTGCACAATACTTAGTGGTTAAAGGAGCGCTAGAGAAAGCGAATGTTATCTTGTAATGAGATAGATAGTGGTTCGGAATTTGCCATAATCTGAAAGGATGCAGACTTCTAGCCGGTCATTTACAGCAATGAAAGGAAAGAAACTTTATGAATATAGAAAAGCCAAAAAGAGCTTGTACTCGGGCATCTATAGACTATTGTGGTTAGTAAACTTTAATCCCGGACTGCTAAAGCCGTCGAACAAAGACGGCTTGCTAACTATTGATATAAGTTAGTTCTAAATGGCTTGAGCCCAGTGACGTGAAAGTGTCACGCTGGGTTCTTATGGGAGGAAGGGGAGGCAACTCCTCTGACTTACCAGACGCAAGTTTATGATAACTTCTGATAAAGCGATACCTACTAACGACTAAGTAATTAAACGGGTACGTGTTTTTCAACTTTACTGTACAGGGACAGTTTACAGATTAAGGATGTATTATTGCTATTCTTATGAAAAAGAAAAAATTGATAATGTGAGGTAAGTTATGAGAAAAAGGATTTTAGCGTTTATGTTGTTCATCGTTCTACTGACAGCATCATGCAATGGAAATAATGGAGAAGACTTGTCAAAGATAAATGATAAGTTGATTGAAAATACAATCAAAATTGAAAAACTGGACCATAATCTGTCAAACTTTCTTATCACCTATGATGAGTACGAGAAAGATATGGCTGCGCTGTCGGGCAATATTGATATGGATACCAACTATCAAAGGAAATATATTCCTGATCCCATCGACTTAAGAGAAATCAAGGAGAGCGAGTTGGAGAATATAGCTGAAAAATACGGCAGGCATGGTGTTGACCTCAAGGTATCAAAGGTATTTGATAATTTGGATATTAAGTACATATATACAATGGCTACTGTTACACCCCAAATGAACCACAACCCGGAAGATGTATTGATTATTACAAGAAGATATGTGTATGTAAAGGATGACGAGAGCTGGATGCTTTCGGCAGTTGAAGTGGCATATTATGATGGTGAAGATTCTGTTGAGGAAATGGATAATACCAAGTTTGAAAATGAGCCGACAGGGTACGATCAAGAGCTGGTGTTGATAGATTCTAACGG
>NZ_CEZJXU010000158.1:2515-5121 GCF_983023055.1 Dethiosulfatibacter sp.
GTTTTGAAACCAATAAGTCGATTGATATTAACGATTATGAAAAGAATTCAAGGGAAAGATATATTGCAAGTCTGGCTGTAAAAAACAATATGACTTATGAAGGAGCGGATTCTTTTGAAAAGACATATTTAGACAATAACACCTCGGAGTATGAAGCTGTTTCAATTGAGTATAGATCCATTGATAAATTGACAGGATTTATCCAAAGTTCAGTGTTTGGACAGGAAGTATATATTAGAGCAGAAATAAGGTATTTAATTGATAAAGAAAACAATACTTTCACTAGAATTGATGATATAGGAGGAATTGAATTATATCTGCATGACGTTGATAATTCAAATGCCCATGTTAATGGTGGTGGATTCAATATTGAAAAATATGATACAAGCGCACGTATAAGTCAAACAACTCAATTCAGTTTCATAGTTAAAGATTATTCTTGCGAAGCTGACGGAGATATTGATGATGTTAAAGAATATAAGGATGGTTATTTGTTGACATCTAAGGTGAAGACATATGATATTGACATAACCATTAATGACTTTGAAGACGATGTCGCTGATAATTCAATGGGATGTACAGTGGTTGATGTACGGCCTGATGAATTGAACCCGGATGGATCGCTGAAGGATGATACATTCCAGGATATAGATTATGATATAAAACTGACAGGAGTTATCAAGACGATTATTTCGAAAGAAGAGATAATAGTGACTTATGATAAGGACAACCAGGACTACAAAGTCTTGATAGATGTTCCCAAAGGTGGCCCTGAGTTGTATGAAGGGGTAAGAACTAAGGTCAATGGATGGTATTCCGACGATGTGGATGAAAACGGCAATCCAATCATACTATCTGAAGGCGGTTTGATAAGGATATTTGAATGAAATTGTAAGAATAAGCATTCATGAGGATAGTCGTGTGAACATAAACAATATAATATTGGTACTTGTTGGATTACTATGCATTATCAATTCATCCCCATAAATTGAAAGTTGAAGTAATAGATGCCTTAATAAACTCACATATAGTGTTACAACTTAATTTTATCAGAACAAAGGAGGTACCGTATGGACATCAGCAAAAACACAATAGATTGGCTCATGGAAGATGACAATCCTTCGGTGAAATATTTTACTATGAAAAAGTTATTGATGGTGCCAGAAGATAATCCTGATCTGAGACAAGTGAGATTAAGAATCATGGACTCTCTTGAAGTGAAAACAATATTGACTCAGCAAAAGGATGATGGTTTCTGGGGACAAGAAGATCGATTCTATACGCAGAAATATCAGGGAACTGTATGGCAGCTTCTAATTTTAGCAGAACTAGGCGCTGTTCCTGTTAATCAGATAAAAAGGGCTTGTGAATTTATTATGGAGAAGTCTCAAGCTGATAACGGAGGTTTTTCTACTGAATATGGCAAGAAAGCAGGAGCAGGGTTGAAAAGTAAGGTAATACCGTGTCTGACCGGAAATATGACACATACTTTGATACAATTCGGGTATTTGAATGATCAACGGGTTCAAAAATCTATTGATTGGATTGTTAGTAACCAACGGGCTGATGACGGAGATAAAACAGACTTGACTGGATGGGAATACAGTAAGCATGTAGCCTGTTTTGGCGAGCATACCTGCTTTATGGGGGTTGTCAAATCCCTGAAAGCCTTGGCTGTGATCCCTGAAAAAAGCAGGAGTACAGCTGTACAGAAAAAGATTGATGAACTGACTGAATTTCTTCTGATTCATCATATTTTCAAGAAAAGTCATGAGTTGTCAAAGAATTCAAAACCTGGATGGTTACGGTTTGGATTTCCATTGATGTATCAAACAGATATTTTAGAAATTCTCATAATTCTTACGGAATTAGGCGTTCATGATAAGCGAATGGAAGAATCAATATTAATTTTGAAGAAAAAACAAGTGGACTTTGAACGCTGGGAAATGGAAAACACATTCAACGGTAAGATTAGATATGATATAGAGAAAAAGGGAGAGATTTCAAAGTGGATTACATTGAGAGCGTTGCAAGTTTTGAGTGCGTATACTAACGTGCCAGCTGAAGTAAAGAAATAAGATAAATGGTTCGGATGATCAAGTAATAACTATAATATAATAGATCAATTGCATTATACACATAATGATAATTGTCAGAATGTTAAGTTATAAAATGTGGTTTTTATAATGACCCCGATAAATTGAAATTGTTGCTCTGTGATAACTTCTGATTTGTAGGTGAAAAGCCCTTATTCTAATTGTTTGTGATACAATTAGTTTAAGATCATGCAAAAACATATGTATCAATATAACTTATAGAAAGGATTATAATACAATGAAAAGTAAAAGTATGTCAACTCCAGAAAAGGCTGCAGCAAGCAGAGCGATGGAAATGTTGTTTGCAGAAAAAGAGAGGTTATATATTGATAAATATTCCAAAGAGTTTCTTACAGGCTTTAACAGATTCTTCTTAAATATCATGAAGCATGAAGGTGTTAGAAATTGGTGGATGAATTTAATGGAGAAGGTTGGTCCTGGTATTTACGGTGGAGTTATCAGCCGAACAAAGTATATGGATGATGTTTTGGAGGCTGCGATTGCAAATAA
>NZ_CEZJXU010000159.1:0-5096 GCF_983023055.1 Dethiosulfatibacter sp.
GATTTATGGACCTGCCTTCAGAAAGTCTTATGAAATCCTTGTAGAGAAAGGATATGCAGAAGAAAAAGTCTGGACTGACGAGGAGATAGCCAGATGGCTTGGCTTTACCAAGGAAGAGATGTGGAAAGATTTCATGCCTGACCTTGATGATGAAATAAGGAATGAGGCTGGGAGCATCATAGGCAAGGAGATGAGCAGTCTCCTAGCTGGAGGCGAGGGCGTTTTATACGAGGGATCTATTGAAGTCTTGATGGAACTTAAAAAAAGAGGATATACCCTTGTGTTTCTAAGTAACTGCAGCATTGTATACAGGGACAGGGTAAAGGATATTTTTAATCTCAATAGGTTTTTCAATCATATCTATTCGTCAGAAGAGTTTGGTTTTATTCCAAAGTATGAAATATTCAAAAAAATCAAAGACTCCCTACGGCCGAAATTTGCTATGGTGGGAGACAGGCACAAGGATATGGAAGTTGGAATTGAGAATGACGTCTTTACAATAGGGTGTCTTTACGGATATGGAAGCAGGGAAGAGCTTAAGGATGCGGATATGTTAATAAATGACATATCAGAGCTTCTTAATATTTTTAAATAGTAAGTATTTAAATAAATCCTTATTCCTATATTTTTGATAAATTAATTAGAAGTTAAATTAAATGAAGGTGATTGTTCTCACGGTTTAAACATGGGAACAATCACCTTTTGAAATTTTTATACGGTTTTATTCTTTGCAAGATTGAAATATTAAGGATATAATAAATTACAAAACTATGCGGAAAGCCCACTCTTTCAGGGGTGGGATGGATAGCGATGTCATAAGAATAAAATAAGTGTATATATATAACGTAAACGTACACTTGTGTGTTATAATATATGCATGGATAATATTTATAGAACAACAAAAACAACCGTATCATTAATCAACTATCACTTTGTATTTTGCCCAAGGTATCGGAGAAAAATATTTTTGATTCCGAAGGTAGAGAAACGCTTTAAGCAAATGGTATATCATATCTGCAAAGAAATTAAGATTGAGATTATTGCAATCGAATGCGATAAAGATCATGCCCATCTATTTTTAAATTGTTTGCCGACATTTGGCCCTTCTGATATTATGCAAAAAATCAAAGGTGGAACAAGTAAAATTTTAAGAGACGAATTTAAGGAACTCAGCAAAATGCCAAGCCTTTGGACTCGAAGTTATTTTGTGTCAACGGCCGGCAATGTATCGAGCGAAACCATTAAGCAATACGTAGAGGGCCAGAAAAACAGGTATTAGGCTGGAGGTGAAAAAACTGTCGAATTTTGTGTTAACACTAAAACTGGATACGCAGAAATATCAGGAGGATCTCTTAGATAAACGATTAAATATTGGCAGACAAATATACAATGCCTGCCTGGGAGAATCTTTTAAGCGTTATAGCCATATGAAAGAATCAAAACAATATAAGAGAGTTTCAAAAATGCCTAAAGGTTCGGAGCGAAACAAGGCGTATAATGAACTGAATAAAGCCTACGGGCTGACAGAGTACTCTCTTCACACCTATGTCAAACCAATGCAAAAACATTTTAAAAAGAATGTAGACAGTTTCACAGCTCAAAAGATTGCCACCAGATGCTTCGGAGCCTTTAAAAAAATAATGCTGCATCAGTCTAATAGGGTTTATTTCAAAAGATTTGGGGAACTGAACAGTTTAGAAGGAAAATCCAACAATACAGGAATCAGATTTAAGGACAATGCCTTGATTTGTAATAAACTGATCATACCGGTCAATGTGAAAGATAATGATACTTATGCTCAAATGGCACTTGATAACAAAATCAAGTACTGTAGAATTGTTAGAAGGTTTTATAAGGATAAACATAAATACTACATACAACTGATTTTAGAGGGTACTCCTCCTGTAAAAATAGACCTTAAAACAGGTGAAAGCAAAAGAGTTTACGGTATAGTCAATGTGGGATTGGATATAGGTACCCAAACAATTGCAATAGCCAGTGAATCTGAGGTTAAATTACTGGAGCTGGCTCCTGAAGTCGATGATATCGAAAAAGAAAAAAAGGTATTGCTTCGAAAATTGGATCGACAGCGCAGAGCCAACAACCCGGGGAACTATAATGATGATAGAACCATTAAAAAGCAGGGCAATAAAAAAGTTGTATGGATTAATTCCTGCAGGTATAAAAGGACTCCGAATCAACTTAAGGAGATTCAGCGCAAACAAGCTGACATACGAAAACAATCGCATAATGAGTTGGCAAACCACATATTGAGCCTTGGAAGCAGGATAACCGTAGAAACTATGAATTATAAAGGGCTTCAGGCAAAGGCAAAAGAAACAACAATCAATGAAAAGACCGGACGATTCAATAGAAAGAAGAGATTTGGTAAAAGCTTAGCAAATAAAGCCCCGAGTATGTTCTTGACGATACTCGATAACAAACTTAAATATAACGGTCAAATACTGTTAAAGATAGACACTTATAAGGTCAAAGCAAGTCAATACAGCCATATGGACGATGGGTATACAAAAAAAGCCTTATCTGAAAGATGGAATCATTTCAAAGGTTTTAAGATACAAAGAGATATGTACAGTGCTTTTCTTATAATGAACGTCAAAGACAATCTCAAAGAAATCGATCGACAGTCCTGTTTTGAAGGATTTGATCATTTCAAAAATTTGCATGATAAAGAAGTTGCTAATATTAAAAATAATAACAATAGATTAATCTGCAGTATGGGAAGATAAACAGAATAACAGGTTTAGACATGAGCCTGGTGCTATCGCCAAAGTAATCCGTCGGGATATGCTTTGATAGTTGAAGTCTTAGAGAGAGTAATTAGTTTCTGTATGTTGTAGGTTGCTTTAAATAAAGTAATTGAGAGTACAGAAGAAGTTATATATCTAAGAACCCCATTCCTTTAGGTGTGGGAGTGTCAGAGAATGTTTACATAGAGGATTGATGTATATGAAGACTAAGTATATTAAGCAGATAATAATAATAGCATTAGTAGATGTAATTGCATCACTTTTCTATCTTGATATTCCTGTTGAGGGATTCAGGATAACCTTTGCAGTGGTATTCTATCCCTTACTTTTAAGCCTTTATCACGAGGTTAATCCTGTTGTTGCACTGGTATTTGCTGGAATAGCAGAGATTCTTTCCAGAAGCGTACTAATATCAATGATGACGGGTGATTTTACAACTGCCTTGATGAGCAGTTATCAAGAAATACCATTTTATTTTATGTATGGACTTATTTTCTATATACTTTATACAAAAAGCAGTGGAAGGATGTCTGTTATTAAAAGTTTTTTTATTTTTTTCATATGTGACTTCGTAGGTAATCTTAGCGAATTCATTATGAGGATATTGACTCTGCCTGGAACACAAAAGCCCGAAACTGTCAAATATATAGTAATTGCGGCGCTATTCAGAGCCGCAATTGCAGTTGCAGTAATAAAAATTTTAAGACATTTTGAGATTCTTGCCATGAGGGAAGAACATGAGGACAGCAATAAGAATCTCGTGTCCATAGCGACAGACCTTAAAGCTGAAACCTATTTTCTAGATATGAACCTTAACTATATTGAAAATGTAATGAATGACGCCTACAACCTCTATGGTGAAATATCCAAGGTGGATATAGACAAGTCTCTGAAGAATCTGTCTCTTTCCATAGCAAAAGATGTCCATGAAATCAAGAAGGATTATTTACGAGTAATTAGAGGAATAGATGAAATAATGGACAGGAAGCTTAAAACCAAGAAGATGAAAATGAAGGATGTATTTGAAATTCTTAGGGAAAGCACTGAAAGGATTCTAAAACATACTAACAGAGACATAGATATTATATTTGATATTGAGGATGATTATTTAATAGAAGAACATTTTTCCTTCATGTCCGTTTTCAGAAACCTTATAAACAATGCAATTGAGGCTGTTGAAAAAAAAGAAGGAAAAGGCTTTGTGGAAGTCAGACAGTTTACGGAAAAAGGAAATGACGTGTTTACAATAAAGGACAACGGTACAGGAATCAAGGAGAAAAATCTTGAGTATATATTTGCTCCAAGATTTTCAACAAAATTCAATGAAAATACGGGAAGCATTAGCAGGGGAATAGGTCTTTCTCTCGTAAAGTCAGTAGTTGAAAACAAGTTCGGCGGAGAGATAACTGTGGAATCTGAATACGGAATTGGAACTATTTTTAAGATTTCCATACCGAAGGGCAAATTGGGAGGTTAATATGCTGAGAATATATATAGTAGACGATGATATATCTGCAATTAAAGTTTTGGAAAACATTATTGAGGACAATGATTTGGGTGATGTAATAGGGTTTTCGCTGGGTGGAGAAGAGGCAGTTGATAAAATATTATCAAAGGAGCCGGATATTGTCCTTATAGACCTTTTGATGCCTGAAAAGGATGGAATAGAAATGGTCAATGATATAAGGAAGCAAAATGAAACCATCAAGTTTATAATGATTTCCCATGTAAATACGAAAAACATGATAAGTAGTGCCTATAAATCTGGAATAGAGTTTTTTATAAACAAGCCAATCAATAATATCGAAGTGAAGATAGTAATGGAAAAGATAGCTGAAAAAATCAACATGGAAAAAATCTTTTCACAGATAAGCAACGTAGTGGTTAAGAAGGAAAAGTTTGCAGCAAGGAAAGAGGATGAAGATCCTGTTACTGACATCATCACAAGCATAAGAAGGGTCCTAAACAAGCTTGGCATCCTTGGGGAAAAAGGTGGAGAGGATATTTTGAGAATCTGCAGGTATCTTGTGGAAAAAAAGAGTTCCATATATGATTATAAGTTTAAGGAACTTTGCAGCAAACTAACAGACGATAATCCAAAATCAATGGAGCAGAGGATCAGGCGCGCCGTGAACATGGGTCTGAATAACCTTGCGAACATTGGAATTGAAGATTATATGAATATTACATTTTCCAGATATTCCAATTCTCTTTACAATTTTCATGATGTAAAGGCACAGATGGACTATTTGAGGGGAAATAGAATGTCTGGAGGAAAGATAAACGTCAAAAAATTCATAGACAACCTTATGGCCAACCAGGAGC
>NZ_CEZJXU010000160.1:0-4395 GCF_983023055.1 Dethiosulfatibacter sp.
AGGATTATCGCTTGATTATAACGATAATTTTGATATAATAATAAAGATACGAAAAAGGGTGGTGCTATATGTCACATCAGGCAATTTACAGAAAATATAGACCAAAGACTTTTGACGAGGTTGTAGGTCAGGACCATGTAACGGAAACACTCAAAAATCAAATAATGAGAAATTCAACCGCCCATGCATATCTGTTTTCCGGTATCAGGGGAACAGGAAAGACTTCTACGGCAAAGATATTTGCAAGAGCTGTCAACTGTACAAATAATACAGACGGAAACCCTTGTAATGAATGCGATGCATGCCTTGGCATACTTTCTGAAAGGAACATGGATGTAATAGAGATGGATGCCGCTTCAAACAATAGTGTTGAGGACATCAGAGATCTTAGGGAGAAGGTTAAGTTCCTTCCATCCCAAAGTAAGTTCAAGGTGTATATAATCGATGAGGTTCACATGCTTTCGAAGGGAGCATTCAATGCACTTCTTAAGACACTAGAAGAGCCTCCTGAGCATCTTCTCTTCATACTGGCCACTACGGAGCCCCAGAAGATACCTGCCACCATACTGTCGAGATGTCAGAGATTTGACCTTAAGAGAATATCGGTAAAGGACATGATGGCAAATATGAATACCATATGTAGTGACTTAGGCATTGAAGCTGAGGAAAATGCACTAAGGATGATTGCAAACAGCTCGGAGGGAGCTCTTAGGGATGCACTTTCAATTCTGGACAGATGTCTTGTATACAGCGTTGACAAAATCACCTATGAGGATGTAATAATGCTTCTTGGAACTGTAAATTACAATACAATCATAAGATTTACTGATATACTTATAGATAAGAACATCAAGGAGCTTCTTATGGTTCTTGATGAAATACTTTCCCAGGGAAAGGAAATAACATTGTTTTTAGAAGGTCTCATTGAGCATTTAAGAAATCTTTTGATATTGAAATCCGTCAAAGATGGTCAGAGTTTTGTAAACACCGGCGAAGATGCAATCAAGCTCATGAAGAATCAAAGTTTGAAGCTTACTGTCGATGACAATATTAGATATATAGAGGAGTTGTCTGAAACTCTTGCACTGTGCAAAAGGGCTGTAAACAGCAGAATACTACTTGAAACCAGACTCATCAAGTTGTTAAGTGTAAGAACTGCAGCAATTGAAACGGTCTACATAGAAAAACTAGTATCAGAATCGGCACCGAAGCAGACTGTGAAAACAGAGACATCTAATAAAGATGAAGTATTACAAACTTCAAATGAAGCAGTTTCCGAGGTCATAGCAGAGGATGACGGTGAAATCCTAAGACAGATACAGGACAACTGGGATCTCATTCTCCAGACTGTTAAGAAGCGCAAGATAAGCTTGAATGCAATAGTCAAGGAATCTCAGCCCCACCGGGTTGTAAAGGGAGAAGTGATTTTAAGATTTGCTGAACAATATACTTTTCATTTAAACAGGGCAAATGCTAAGGAAAGCATAGAATTCATGGAGCAGGTCTTCAAAAATATATTGAAAAAAGATTTGAAAGTAAGATTCATAATTGAAGACTCAAAAAAAAAAGAGTCTGATGAGGAAATAAGAGAAAAAATTAATGAAAAAGCTTTTGAATTGTTTGGAAAAGAGAAAGTAAAAATTATCGATTAGGAGGCTATTATGGCTAAAGGAAGAAAAATGCCTGGAGGAACGGGCGGAAATATGAACAATATGATGAAACAGGTACAAAAAATGCAGAAGCAAATGGGTGAGGTTCAAGCGGAACTTGAAACAAGGGAAGTTGAAGCGACTGCCGGTGGTGGAGCAATAAAGGCTGTAGTGAACGGAAAGAAGGAACTTCTAAATATAGAAATCCAACCTGAAGTTGTAGATCCTGATGATATTGAAATGCTTCAAGACCTTATTATTGCTGCTGTAAACGAGGCTATAAAGAAAGCAGATGAAATGATGGAAAAGGAAATGGGAAAGATTACTGGAGGAATGAATATTCCAGGAATGTTCTAGTCGGGGTTTAATATGGAACAATATGCGGCTCCCATAAATCAGCTTATTGAGGAAATGTCCAAACTGCCGGGAATAGGCAGGAAGACTGCTCAAAGGCTTGCGTTCCACATACTTGAGATGAAGGGCGACGATGTAGTGAAACTTGCCCAGTCCATTGTGGATGCCAAGAAGTATATAAAATTTTGTTCAGTCTGCGGAAATATGACGGACAAGGATCTTTGCAATATCTGCAGCAATGTAAAAAGAGATGATTCAATTATTTGTGTTTTAGAGGATTCGAGGGATGTTGCTGCAATGGAGAGGACCAAGGAGTTCAAGGGATACTACCATGTACTTCATGGAACTATATCACCAATTGATGGAATAGGGCCCGATGAAATAAATATCAAAGGACTCATAACAAGGCTTAATGAAAAGGTACAGGAGATAATCCTTGCCACAAACCCAACCATTGAAGGTGAGGCTACAGCCATGTACATAGCAAGGCTTGTAAAGCCAATGGGCATAAAGGTAACAAGAATAGCCCACGGAATTCCTATTGGTGGAGATATTGAGTATACAGACGAGGTAACCCTTGTTAAGGCTCTCGAAGGCAGAACTGAACTCTAATTAAATAACTAGTCAAAAAAACAGAAACACGCTGGAAAATCAGCATGTTTCTGTTTTTTTGTGTTGTCTAAATAGCCTTTTTATCGTTGTTGGTTTTTCTTTCTTTTTTGATTTTAGGTCGGTGCAACTGGCTTTCTCCAGCATTTATTATTGCTGTCTTTGTTGCTATAGGTCCTATTACTTCAGTTAGTATTGTAGTTGCAAGGAGGATTGTGATTACTATGTCTCCAAGATCAGTTCCTGCAAATTCACGGCTAACGCTGATCGCAAGACCAACTGCAACCCCCACCTGAGAGTAAAGACCGAAACCGATGTATTTCTTGACAGTCGTGGATGATTTTGAAATAAATGCTCCTAGTGAAGCACCTGCTGTTTTTCCTATGATTCTTACTGCAAAATATACAAATCCTACAAGTCCAAGTTGAGGTATCATTGAAATGTTGAGCCTTGAGCCTGCAAGAATGAAAAATATTGAAACGATTGGTGTTGAAAAAATTTCAATTTGTTCAAATGCATATCTGTTGTCGGGAACAAGGTTTGCCACTATTACACCCATGGCCATTGCAGATAACAGTGCAGATAAATGGAAAGTAGTTGTGATTCCTATTAAAATTAGTATTGCACCAAGTATATATGAAAGTATGTCTAAGCTTCTTCTTTCTTTATTAAGGATATATGAAAGACAAAATCCTAT
Organism: Dethiosulfatibacter sp.; assembly: GCF_983023055.1. NCBI lineage: Bacteria > Bacillati > Bacillota > Tissierellia > Dethiosulfatibacter > Dethiosulfatibacter sp. Next base: position 3,310 of record NZ_CEZJXU010000160.1, read on the forward strand.
TACAGCTCCAACAAGAAGTGAAAGAACAATCTCCATCAAGGGAAGCAATAGAACCTTTGTCACTGTCAGTGCTTCATGTTTTATGAAAACTTTGGCTATGGCCGATGAAACTGAGAATATCATCAAACATATTGCATCGTCTACAGCGACTACTCCGAGGAGTGTTGATGTAAGAGGACCTTTTGCCTTAAGCTCTCTAAGAACCATAGTTGTTGCTGCAGGTGCCGTGGCTGCTGCAACGGCTCCAAGTACAAGTGCATTTGCTATACTTTGACCCAGGGCCAGCAATGCCCCCGTTACAAGTGCAAAAGCAATGAAAGATTCGAAAAATGCGATTATGAATATTGATTTTCCAAGTTTTTTAATAAGGGGGATTTCAAATTCACTACCAATATTGAATGCTATTATTCCCAGTGCAAAATCACTGATAAAGGACAGTTTGTCCAGTAATACTGAGTTTGTAATATTAAATCCTGATACTCCAAGTATAAGCCCTGCGATAATATAACCGGCTACACTAGGAATTTTGACCTTGTTAATAAGCTTTCCTGCAAATAGTCCTACAAGAATTGCTATTCCCAAGCTAGTAAATTCGTTCATTTTATTATACCTTCTTCCAGTTGTTTTTTAGTCTATGGAAATCAGCGTAAGAAAGATATATTATGCAAAATACCTTGAAGCGTTGGTATTTTACATCTACGAAAAACTTTCTACGCGAACAACACCGTTTACACGTATGACGCAACGAAGTTGCTTTGTCTAAGTGATATTTGGAGCTTCCTAAAAAACAGCTAGAAATTATGCGCTTAAAACAAAATTGGCTTGACTACATTAGATGAGTTTAGCACTAATGAAAAACCATGTCAAATCATTTGATGACTTTAATGTTAAGTTTTCGTAACATTTAATATTAAAGCTTGAATACCTTGGAATTCCAAAGAAAATGGAATCGTTTTCATATATTTTCCATGAGTAGCTTGATTATTAAAGCAGTTTGATATATATTTATGATGGTAAAAAAATTTAAGATAACTTTAAAAAGGAAGTTTTAACTCACAAGTAGTTTCGTACTGATTTATGTAAGAT
>NZ_CEZJXU010000160.1:4405-5095 GCF_983023055.1 Dethiosulfatibacter sp.
GAAGCATCCAGATATCGTATATCATCTGAATTTACTCAACTATATGCTTTTATCATTGAAACTGAGTAGAAGCATCTATATACTATATAACATATAAATCAACTCAACTAAAGTTGTGATTTAAAACGGGGAGAGACTAATGTTTACAGATATAGTAATGGACCATTTTAAAAATCCAAGAAATGTTGGATTCATAGATGATGCAAGTGGAGTAGGATTTGCAGGGGACCCTGAATGCGGGGATAACCTTAAGATATTTATCAAGGTGGAGAACTACATTATAACAGATATAAAGTTTCAGGTTCAAGGATGTACTGCAGCCATAGCATCAAGTAGTATGACTACTGTGCTTGCAAAGGGAAAACATGTTATGGCGGCTTTTGCAATTACTGAAAAGGATATTACTGAAGCCCTTGGTGGCCTTCCTCCTGAAAAGGAGCATTGTTCGGTTTTGGGTGCGTTGGCACTTAAAAAAGCGGTTGCTGATTATTCAAGGAAGAGGGAAGAGGATTAAGTGATAGAAACATTGTTGGCTCCAATAAAAAAGCGCAGAAAGACCGGAATTATGGGTCTTTCTGCGCTTTTGTTTAAAATATAAATTTATCTGCCCCTGGAGTTTTTCTTCCGGGACTTATTAATTGTCTGTTTTCCTCTAGTTCCCTTGGTTTTTTCGAACTTGCTTCCCTGACT
>NZ_CEZJXU010000161.1:0-5055 GCF_983023055.1 Dethiosulfatibacter sp.
CAGTAATTTCAAGAGTATCTGGTATCCTGAACTTTTCGGAAGAAAGATGGAAAATTCTGACGAGTCTGAAATAATGACAAATGTAACAAACAAGATTGATGCAATACTTGAAAATCACGAAGTACCCGAACTTAGCAGTGAAGTATTGGCAGAACTTGCCAAGTGGGAAGAAAAATACAGCGTAATGGTATAAGAGGAGGAGCAATGAACAGAGATTACGGTATAAACCATATCAAAACTAGAAAAAGTCATACTTGCTATGGAATGGGAATCGGAATAATGGTTCTTGACGACGCATATCCCGGTTTTCCTGGAGATGTTAGAAATGCAAGTGGATTTGGTTATCCAGTACAGTACGATATAGCTAAGGGTGTAGACAATTACACATTGGTTTGGGAACAAGATAAAACTCCATGCAAGCAGCCTATACTTGATGCAGCTAAGAGACTTGAAAACATGGGTTGCAAGGCTATTGCAGCAGAATGTGGATATTTTGCATATTTCCAGAAAGCTGTTGCAGGGCATGTTGATATTCCAGTATTTATGTCAAGTTTATTACAGGTTCCATTTATTCAGCAACTTATAGGACCCAACAATGCAGTTGGAATCATATGTGCACAAAAAAGATTTTTGACAGATGTCCATCTTACAAATGTTGGAATAGATCTAAATAGCAAATTTCACATAGCAGGTGCACAGGATGAATATGGATGTCCACAGTTTGACACTTTGTGGGATCATGAAAAGAGACCTGAAATACCTGAAAGTTATTATGACCAGTCTGAAGAGGATATGATAAGAATAGCAAAAGAATTTATAGCAAAGAACCCTGACATCAAGGCAATAATGCTTGAATGTACTGGAATGCAACCCTTTGCAAGAGCAGTACAGAGAGCTGTAGATATGCCTGTATTCAGTTGGGGAACACTTCTTGACTATGCATATTCCGTGGTTTCCCATAGAGACTATTACGGACACGTATAAACACAGTTTGAAACTCAGGGAATCGAAAATTTAGTTTCAAAATGCAATTCTGTAAGTATGGCTTGAGATTAAAGAAGTTGACATTATTATTCAATCATATAGAATTAATGAATATACGGAGATATATAAAGATTTTAAAAATATTGAATACTGATGAAAAGTAACTAAAATAGTGTTAACTGATTAAATAATAGCAAGATAAAATACATTATTACATCATATCTACTACAGAGATTTAAAGTGTTTAGCTAATTTTTATTGAGGGAGTTTAATAATATGAAAAAAGAAAGTTTGGTAAAAAGAATCAGATTTGTACCGGCATTATTTCCAGTTGTAGTATTTGGAATATTGATAGTTCTTGGATTTATGAACGCTGACGCCTTTGTAAGCATACTTTGGGGAGTATTCGAATGGCTTATGGTAAACATAGGATGGGCAGTAGACCTTGGATGCCTTTCATTTGTAATTGTGCTTCTTTCATTGTGCATACATCCCGTAGGCAAGATTCGATTCGGTGGACCTGAAGCAAAACCAACATTTAGTACATGGAACTGGTGGGCAATCTCACTTTGTGCGGGTATAGGAACAGGTATTGTTTTCTGGGGAGCGGTTGAACCTTTGCTTCACGCTATGAGACCTGCAGGAGGAATGAACCTTGAGCCTGGAAGTTCTGAAGCTATAATATGGGCAATGAGAACATCTTTCTTGCATTGGACATTTACTCCATATTCAATCTATGTTATAGCAGGTGTTGCCATAGGTTATGCATACTATAATCTTAAAAAGCCTTATGCAGTAAGTTCAGGACTTTGTCTTTTGAGAGACGGTAAGGACCTGAACAAGACAGCAACAGACATAGTTGATGGTATCACACTTCTTGCAATAACTGGTGGAGTTGCTGGATCTCTTGGATATGGACTGTTGCAGGTAGGAAGTGGATTGGAATTCGTATTTGGAATAACACCAGGACCAGCAGTATGGATAGCTATAGCAGCAGTAATAATAACTGCATATACAATATCAAGTGCTACAGGACTTGACAAGGGTATAAAATGGCTTAGTGATAAGAATGCAATGATATTCATAGGACTATTGGTATTTGTACTTATATTTGGACCAACTGCTAGAATGCTAAACGTTACAACTCAAGCAATAGGATCATTTGCTGCAAACTTTGTAGAAGGAATGACATTTACAGACGCATTCGGTACAGATCTTTGGCCACAATGGTGGGACATGTACTGGTTTGTTGACTGGTTGTCATTTGGACCAATCGTTGGACTTTTCCTAATAAAGCTTTGTTATGGAAGAACAATAAAGGAATTTATTCTTGTAAACCTTGTAGCACCATCTCTTTTCGGAATACTCTGGTTTGGAGCATTCGGTGGATTTGCACTTGACCTTCAGTTAGTTCAAGGTGTAGACCTTCTTGCATTCATGGATGCAAATGGCCTTGAAAGCTTGATGTACGAAGTATTTGCATATGTACCATTGACTGGTATAATAAGACCATTGATGATCATAACAATAATGCTTTCTTTTATCACTCTTGCAGACTCGATGACATCTACAGTATCCATTATGTCAATGAAGGATAATCACGATATAAAGGAAGCGCCACTTGGAATTAAATTGTTCTGGGGACTTCTAATGGGTCTTACTTCAATAATCTTTGTTCTTAATGGTGGACTTGAAGGAATCAAGGTAGTTAAGACCATTGCAGGATTCCCGATACTGGCCATAGAAGTTGCAATGATGATAGGATTCATTAAGTATATGGCTAAGAACTCGAAGAAAGAAATTCAAGCGAATATAGATTATATGGAAAAGATGGAAGAATCAGTATCATAAAGGAAAGGTAAAAAGATGAAAATTAGAGATAACTTTTTTACGGAACAGGAAATAGAAAAATTGCATAAGGCTACTGTCAGAGTGTTGTCTGAAGTTGGTGTTGAATTTAATACCAAAGATGCACTGGAGCTCTTCAGACAGAACAATGTCAAAGTGGAAGGTAAAAAAGTTTTCATAGACGAAGACACCCTGTGGAAAGCTTTGAATACAGTACCGTCTGAATTCACATTGTCGGGAAGAACGGAAAAGGATGATGTTTTGGTTGGAGGAGGAAACACTGTTTATGCTCCAGCTTCCGGACCTGTCTATGTTCAGAGGGACAATGAGAGAAGAAGTACAACCAGTGAGGATTACATTGATTTATTAAAGATTTTCCAGACATCAGATGTTATACCTGTAATCAATGCAAACATGACCGAGCCACAAGACATAGATTTTGAGGAAAGGGATAGTTTCAGGCTCAAAAACTGCCTAGAAATGACTACAAAACCTTTAATGGGATTCACTACAGGAAGGTCAGATTCAGAGAGCTGTATTAAAACAATAAAGGGTTTCTACGAGGGTACGAATAAACATGTTGTACTTGGAGTTATAAGCCCCGTGTCTCCACTGTGCTTTGACGAGTCAATGATTGAAGGAATGAATGTCTATGCAAGGGAGAACCAGCCTGTGCTAATAGCCAGTTGTTCTCTTCCCGGTGCTACAAGTCCGGTAACAATGGCGGGAACACTGGTTACCAACAATGCGGAAGTTCTAGCAGGAATAGTATATACTCAACTTTTGAGACCGGGACTTCCAGTGATTTATGGTGGAACAACACCTTCTTGCGACATGAGAATGGTTACTCCTGCCATTGGCTCTCCTGAAACCGGGCTGTTCACCTATGGTTACAGGGCTCTTAGTGAGCATTATGGTATGCCATGTAGATCAGGTGGATCTCTGACGGATTCTAATACTGCAGATATGCAGGCTGGAATAGAGTCGACATACAGTATATTGACAGCCTCAATAGCGGGAATAGACTATGTGTTGCAATCCTGTGGAATACTTGAATCCTTCAATTCACTTTGCTTCGAAAAAATAATAATTGATGAGGAAAACATCAAGATGGCAAAGAGATATGTTTTAGGTTTTGAAATAACCGATGAAACAATAGCCTTTGATGTAATAAAGGAAGTGGGCTCTGAAGGAACATACATTACAAGTGATCATACATATGCAAATTTCAGGGACACATTCATCCAGGCAAGTCTTTTTTCAAAGGAGCCTTATGAAAATTGGGAAATAAATGGTAAGAAGGATGTTTTCGAATCTGCTAAGGTAGCCCTTGTGAAAAGACTTGAAGGGTATAGAAAACCTGAACTTACTGAAGAACAGGTAGAATATCTCAAGAGCATAGAAGTTACTGTATAAAATATTAAACTATTTTCATTAGCCCTTGGGGGAAATTCCCCCAAGGGCTTTTTCTGTGCATTATATAGAATAATGGTCGATGTGAGGAAAAATTTCATTTAAAAAAGAATATATTTAAAATGAATGAATAATATGAAATAAAATTGATAAATATAGGTTGTTTTAATAGATTAATGAGGGTATTTCTGATAGAATAGTTATGAATTAAAACAAGGAGAATTAAATGAAACAAATACTCAACCAATTAAGGGAAAAAGTAAAAGGTGTAATAATAAAAGATTTCAAGATAAAGGATCAGACATACTTTAAAATTGGTGGCAGCGTGGACTTGTTCATCGAACCGGCGGACGAGGAATCACTTAGGAATACACTTGAAATAATCAATGGAAACATACCATTTTATATAATAGGAAACGGAACAAACCTCCTCTTTTCAGATCAGGGATACAGAGGAGCGGTAATAAAGATAGGAAACAAATTCAACGGTATAAGGTTTGAAGACAATGTAATAAAGCTTGGAGCAGGAACATTGCTGTCCAGAACAGCAAGATTTGCGGCTGATAATTCCCTTAAGGGAATGGAGTTTGCAAGCGGTATACCTGGATATGTAGGCGGTGCAATAGCAATGAATGCAGGAGCCTACGGCGGAGAAATGATTGATATTGTAAAAAATGTTAAATGCATGGACTATGACGGCAATGTCTATTGGTTCAACAATAAGGAAATGAACTTTTCCTACAGAAACAGTCGAGTATTCAGGGAAAAGCTAATAGTACTGGAAGCCGAGCTTGAACTCGAAACTGGTGA
>NZ_CEZJXU010000162.1:0-2471 GCF_983023055.1 Dethiosulfatibacter sp.
CTTGCATCACTCTTTTCAGCTATATCCAAAATATCACCGAAAGTCAACGGCGATTTTTCTATAATCATTTCCTTAATAGACATTTTATACTTCCTTATTTATTATTTTCGCTTCTCACTTCAACATCAGCCCATTTTTCAAAGACTTTGATGACAGCAGCAATGTCTTCTCTTCCAAGTCCTTCGGCTCTTGCGGTTTCAAACATTTGCTGAGCCATGTTTCCAACAATAAGAGGAACTTTAAGATCTTTTGCAGTATCTATTGCAAGTTGAAGATCCTTATATTGAAGATCTATCATAAAACCAGGTTCAAAATTGCCTTTTGCTATGTAGTTTTCATACTTTGCAGTAAGGGCATATGATCCACCTGAACTCTTGCTTATAATATCGTACATTGTGTCCGCATCAAGGCCAGCTTTCTTTCCAAGAACAAGAGCTTCAGCAACCGCTACCATATTTGCACCAAGCAACAGGTTATTTACAGCCTTCACAGTATCTCCAGCTCCTATTTCACCTACATGGTCGATTTTCTTTCCTATTGATGAAAGAACAGGAGTAATCTTTTCAACAACCTCTGCCGATCCACCAATCATAATTGTAAGTGTTCCTTTTTCTGCTCCTGCAGCTCCACCGCTTACTGGTGCATCTACAACTTCTACTTTTTTATCGCTGCATATTTTATGTATTTTCCTAATTGATTTTGGTGTTATGCTGCTTAAGTCCACTATAATTGTTCCTTCTTTACAACCGCTCAATATGCCGTTTTCCCCAAGGACTACAGCTTCTACAATTGCAGAATTCGGAAGAGATGTAAACACAACTTCAGATTTTGAAGCCAAGTCTGCTGCTGAAGTTGCTGAAGAAGCTCCTTCTGTAACCATATCCTTAACATTCTTTTCAACAACATCATATACAGTTAATTCATATCCTGCCTTAAGAATATTTAAAGCCATCTTCTTGCCCATAACTCCTAGACCAATAAAACCTATTTTTTTCATAACGCCTCCTAAATAAATATCTATACTTTTACTTATGCAATTTGTGTGCCAACTTAAATCTACAGTTTTTGCCCCTATTTATCTCCTATTTACCTTTAATTTTACAGGGTTTGTTTCATAATTGGAAGGTATTTCTGGAATATCCTGTATGAATTCAATTTTCGCCCTTTATTTGCATTTCAACATTGAGACGTCGCCTTTCAAGTTTGCATCATTTTTTACAGTTTTTTTGATATTCCAAGAACTTCGTTGATATTATCTGTGCTTTTTAATATATCAAATTTAATATTTTGTTAAATACCTGTCAAAAAAATTTCAAAAAGCAAGAATATAAATACTTTTTCATAAAAACCCATTTAAATATTAATATTAGCCTTGTGTTCAATATAAAGATTTTATCAAAAAACGTCTCTGATTAAGAACAGTTCGTGAATTTAATATCACCCCTTGGAAATACTGGTTCCCAGATGTTATAAAGGAAAAAATACCCATTCTGAAAACATTACCTTTGAATGATTTTAAATGAAAACGTTATTCCATGTGAAAGTTTTGTATTTTTTCTTGCATTTTAGTCGAATAGATATTTTTTTATCACGGCTGTATAGTCACCTGCATGGTCTGTTAAAAATAAGACTTTCGTTGACACCGCTGGGTTTCGTGATACAATTAATCAAAATACAGTGAATTAAAATCATTGTTTACAGGAGGGAATTATGAAAGAATTATTTAAAAAGTTTCTAATTATGAATATCGGTCAATTTCTATACGCATTAGGCATAACTATGACCATTAATGCAAATCAAGGAATGTCACCTTGGACAGTTTTTCATCAGGGTGTTGGACTTCAATTAGGTCTAACAATAGGTCAAGCTACAATTTTAGTAGGATTTGTAATTATAATTATCAATTTCTTATTCAAAGAAAAAATAGGCTGGAGTACAGTTGCAAATATGGCACTTGTTGGTCTATACATTGATTTATTAATGTTTAACAACTTAGTTCCTATATATGAAAGTATTTATTTGAGTTATATAATGATGTTTTTGGGTATGTTCTTAGTTGGCTACTCTACAGCAATTTATGTAACCGTAGGATGGGGATCAGGTCCAAGAGATGGGCTTGTATCAGTAGTAAAACAATTAACCCCTTTTTCTGTTAAAGCAATCAGAAGCGGTATTGAATCTCTAGCACTCATATTTGGATTCTTCATGGGGGGAAGTGTAGGTATTGGAACTGCAGTAATGGCTATCTCAGTAGGTTTCTTTGTAACCCTTGCATTCAAAATAGCAAAATTTGATATCACTGCCATTGAACACACCTATATAGATGATGATATAAAAGTATTGATGGGAAGAACAGCTTCCTAGTCACCTATAAGGAAATACTGTTAGCATACTAATACGTGACAAATAGTAGCTGAATATGAAAACACCTCTTACATTTTTATGTAAGAGGTGTTTTCAATTATACTATA
>NZ_CEZJXU010000162.1:2571-5052 GCF_983023055.1 Dethiosulfatibacter sp.
AATATGAAAACACCTCTTACATTTTTATGTAAGAGGTGTTTTCAATTATACTATATTTAAATCTGGATTACTTAACCCATCCTTTGATTCTCATTGCATCTGCAACACGCTTGATGGACATCATGAATGCAGCAACTCTCATTGTCACCTGTTTTTCTTCCATTAGGTTGTAGATGTCATTGAATGCTTTAATCATTTTAACTTCTTGCTTTTCTTGAACTTCATCAAATGACCAGTAGTATCCTTGAAGGTTTTGTACCCACTCAAAGTATGATACCATAACTCCACCACCGTTTGAAAGTATGTCTGGTACTACTAGAATTCCTCTATCACTCAAGGCTTTATCAGCTTCTGGAGTTGTAGGTCCGTTAGCTCCTTCAACAACTATTTGAGCATCTACACGCTTAACAGTTTCAGAAGTAATTGAGTTTTCAAGAGCACATGGAGCGAAAAGATCAACTTTAACGTCATAAATTCCATCTCTGTCAAGCTCTTTAGCTCCTTCAAATCCTTTAATCATGTTGTCGTTTTCACTTGCATTTACATACTCATATAGAGCTTCTATATCAAGACCGTCTTCGTTAACAAGTGCGCAAGAAACGTCAGATACAGCCACTACCTTAGCACCCCATTGCTGTGCATAAAGTGCAGCAAATCTTCCAACATTACCAAAACCTTGAACAGAAACCGTAGCACCCTTCATATCTATGTTCTTAACTCTGAATGCTTCCTTCATCATAAGAGCAACACCGTATCCAGTAGCTTCAAATCTGGCAAGAGATCCACCAATTTCAAGAGGCTTTCCTGTGAATACACCAATTGTTCGCTCTCCTTTAAGCTTGCAGTACTCATCTACCATCCAAGCCATAGTCTGAGGGCTAGTATTTACGTCTGGAGCTGGAACATCAGTTTTTTCACCAATCATTGGCTCAATACGCTCAACGAATTTTCTAGACATTCTCTCGATTTCTCCCTGAGACATTCCTCTAGGATCAACAATGATTCCACCTTTTCCACCACCGTAAGGTATTCCTGCAACACCGCACTTGAATGTCATCCAAGCTGAAAGAGCTTTAACTTCATCTCTAGATACGTTTTGGTGGAATCTGATTCCGCCTTTTCCAGGACCAACTGCATCGTTGTGAAGTGATCTGAAACCTTCAAATATTTTAAGTTCGCCATTATCCATTCTTACAGGTATAGAAACTTCTATACAACTCTTAGGTTGCTTAAGCATCTCATATACTTCTTGCGTTTCTCCTAAAGCATCACATGCTTCCTTGATTTGCGATTGAACAATTTCGAACGGGTTTAAAGTTTTTTCTGCCATTTTTGTTTCCTCCATAAATTCATAATTTAAATTTGTTTTTTTATGTTTAAATCAATATTTCGTCAACTTAACTTCATTGCAATAGTAACACAATTGAAAAAGTGTGGATATAGGGAAAACGATTATCTTGTTAAGAATTTGTAACAATTGGACCCTGAACCCTAGGATTTGCAATTTCGCCTGCAGTTTTTGATTCAGCCTTCCCTATTTCTGTTGCATTAGTGACTATGAGATGAATATTTGTTTTTTTCTTCCTTTATATATATATAAGCACCTTTTTAATAAGCTGGTTTTATTATATAATAAAACGTAGGAAACCGACGCAAAGACAACATTTGAAGGAGGACCACATGAAAAAACCATTTTTACTGCTATTATGCCTTATTATTCTATTCTCAACCTCATGTAAAAAGTCTGAAACACCGGACGTTCCTGATGATACGACAGTAGATTTCGTTGCAGACGATAAATATGTAAAAGAAACAGGTATGAATTATCTAAAAGATCTCTTCTCCGGAAAATATGAAGAAGCCTATACTAATTATCCCCATGACAGCGCAATGAAAAATGCTGTGGACCCTGAAAAATATAAAAGTATTATAGATGACGTCTACGAACAGCATGGTGAATTTAAGGAATTCAAGGGATCAGATACGCAAATCAAGGGAGACTATATAATCTTTACCTCCGGCATACTCTTCGAATCAGGAGCCTTGAATGTCAATGTTGTCTTCGACAAGAAGGGACAGCTAGCAGGAATGAACTTTTCTGAATACACCTTTGGATTTGATGAACCAGCAAACCTTTCTAATAATAAGCTCATTGAAATGGCAACAAACTACCTCAATGATCTTCTGAGCGGCAATTATATCAATGGATACAACAAGCATCCTCACGACAAGAAAATGAAGGAACTATTAAGTCCTGAAGAATATGAAAATATGTTTGTGGAACTTAAGAAGACTTCAGGAGAATTCATAAACTTCAATGGAAACGAAGTCAAAGAACAGGGCCTTTACAAAATAGTCGCCATAGGCACTCTATTTGAAGAGCAAAACTATAATATGAATGTAGTTTTCGATGTATATGGAAATATTGCAGGACTCAACTTCAGTCTCTATACATTTAGTGAAGAGAAGCTGCCTGAAGGT
>NZ_CEZJXU010000163.1:0-5026 GCF_983023055.1 Dethiosulfatibacter sp.
CCTGTATTGCAAAATTCAGAAAACTTATTCTTTGATTCCAAAGACCAGCCTGTCGTATCAAATTTCTTTCCGGATATGCTTTCCTTTAAATTTGAAAGTATTGTGCCTGGCTGAACTGAAACATGAAACAATCCTTTTTCATCTTTTCTCATGGAAGTTATTTTATCCATTTTTGACAGATTCATAATATGTCCGCCCTTAGGAACTGCTCCTGCCGCAAGTCCTGTCCGAGCACCCTGTAAAGTTATTGGAATAACTTTTGAGTACAATTCCTGAATTATTTCAACAATTTCCCTCTCGTTTTTTGGAAATGATATACTGTCGGCCTTGCCTATGGTTCTGGACTCATCTCTCAAGTATTCAGCAAACTCTTCACTCATAGGTTTTATTAATTTATTTACCATTTTTTACTCCTTGGTTCATATTTAGCAATTTATATAAATTCTATTTGTCTTGTTTACATTATAGCGTTATTTATATGCGATTTCTTTCGGTTATTTGGTGTAAAATTTGCATATATTGCTATATGCTCATAGATATGATATGCTGTAGAAGGTGATTATTATGAATTTTGAATATTATGTTGAATTAAATAAAGACAATGAATGGTCAATGGACAAGCACCATTTTCATGAGAATTATGAAATACTGTTCTCCCTTTCTGATGCAGGAAGTTTGTTTGCTGACGGAAATTTATATCCTCTTAATAGGGGTACTCTAATTATTTTGAGAAATACGGTTCTTCATAAAACCATAGCTGACAATTGTGATTTATATGAAAGGTATGTTGTCCATTTTTCCAAGGAAGAACTTGTGGACATGTCAACAAGAAAAACAAATTTCTTCTCCTTAATAGGGAATTCAAACCAATGTATCCAACTTGAGAAAGATGAAGTCAATAAACTGACAGCATACTTGGAAAAGTGCATAATGCCGGATTGCGAAGAATTCGGCTGTGATCTGAGAAGGGATATTGCATTCTTAGAATTATTGTTGAATATATGCGGTTTTGTTGATAATAAGGAGAATATTGATGCTTCGGATAATCCAGGCTTTAATAAAATGGCACCAATACTTGAATATATCCAAACTCATTTGGATGAAGAAATAAATCTAGATATATTGTCGGAAACTTTTTATATGAGCAAATACCACCTCAGCCGCCTTTTCAAGTCGGTTACAGGATTTACAATCGTCAATTACATTATCAACTGCAGGGTGTTAAAATCAAGAGAATTCCTAAGAAATGGCTACAATGTTCAAAGTGCTGGAGAATTGTCCGGCTTCAACAACAATGCCCATTTTATTAGAACATTTGGAAAGATTACAGGCATCTCTCCAGGTAAATACATGAAAAAATACAGGTAAGGCAAAGTAAAATCATTATTATTCTTATGAGGATAATTCATTTCCATTGCTAAATCATGCATCATATAGTATTATAATAGTATTAAAAGTCAATACTGGGAGGACAAAATGTCAAATGATTCATTAGTTAGAAAACCACTGACAGAACAGCTTTACGACAGAATCAAGGAGAAGATAATTTACCAGGAACTTAAATGTGGAGAAAAAATAAATATAGATGACCTAAGCAAATCTTACGGTGTAAGTATCACACCTGTAAGAGAAGCAATAAACAGACTTTCCCAGGAAGGGCTTGTGGAATTTGTACCCAATGTAGGTGCCAAGGTCTTCTCCATGAACGAGGAAAACCTGAAGAATATCAATGAAGCATGCTATTATTTCGAAAAGCTAGCATTTGACTATATCTGCGAAAACGATCTGGTCGATGAAGTCGTTAAAGAAATGGAAAAAGTACTTGCTCTCCAATCAGAATCAAATGACAAAGGCGACGAGCTTGAGTTTTTCAAAAACTCAAAAAAGTTTCATGAAATAATGATCAACAAAATCGACAACGAGGTGCTGAAAAAACCACTTTACCAAATTCACGGCCAATACAATATTGCCAATAGAATTGTATATGAAAATGTCCAATACAGAAAAAACAGTATAGCTGAGCATATGGAACTTCTAACAGAACTTAAAAAGGGCAAAACGAAGAAAGTACTTAAGCTTTTGAAATCTCACTATTTTGATTCCTTTAATAGATATTCAAGCTTTATATTCGAAAATATACAGAAATAGGCAAAACAGCTATGCTGAGTCATCAATGTAAGCAGATGTTGTCAAAATATTCCTTGTTAAAGAAACAAACTGTAAAAACATTTATAACGATTAAACAGTCTTATACAAGTTACTCGAAGAATCAACTGTAGGATTAGCTGGTTCTTTTTTATTCTTTTCGAATTGATTAAATAGTTAGAAATACAAATCTATAGCGATTAAATATGAAATAAGATATAATTAATTATGAGAATCTAATAAAAACAAACTATAAAAAAGGTGATAATATGTCTACCCTTGATCCCAGAAAAGTAAAAAAGGTCTTATCATACAGGTATGTCATCTGGGCTGTATTGGCACTATGCTATGTCATAGTGTTTTTCCACAGACTAGCTGCAGGAGTGGTACAGGATGATCTTGTGGAATCCTTTGGAATATCTCTGACTACCTATGCAAGCCTTGCTTCCACATACTTCTACGCTTATCTTATAATGCAGATACCCTCAGGAATACTTGCAGACACTATTGGAGCTAGAAAGACTGTATCCATAGGAGTTTTAACAGCAGGAATAGGTTCCATGATTTTTGGTGCTGCTCCAGTAATTGCAGTCGCCTTCATTGGAAGGCTATTGGTTGGTCTTGGAGTGTCCGTAATATATGTTTCAATACTCAAAATAATCTCAACCTGGTTTAAGGAAGAAGAGTTCGGAACTATGACAGGTATAACCGCATTCATAGGAAACATGGGTGGTATTCTTGCTCAAACTCCCCTCGTAGTTTTGGTCGGCATCATATCTTGGAGATATGCTTTCCAGCTCATCGGAATATTGTCAATAATAATTGCCATAGTCACCTATGCAATCGTAAGAAACAAACCTGAAGAAATGAGTCTTCCATCCATTAGACAGATAAGAAGAGCCTATATGGGCCTTGTAATAAAAGAAAACAAGATGTCGGATGCCAAAGACAAGAAAGAAAAAAGCGGAATATTGAAAGTTCTTGTAAAGGTACTGACAAACATTCACACCTGGCCTCCATTTTTTATGTCTGGCTTTGTCACCGGAGGATTCATAGCCCTTACCGGAACTTGGGGACATTCATACCTTACAGAAGTATATGGTTTTACAAAAAATACCTCTTCAAACTATATTTCTGTAATAATACTTTTCCTGGCCATTACAAGCATTGTTATTGGAAATATTTCAGACAGAATACAAAAAAGAAAGCTTCCCATGCTTGTTGCAGTAACAGTAAATGCTACTTGCTGGGCAATCCTTGTGAAATTCATTGACAGTATCCCCCAGAGTCTCATGTTTCCGTTTTTTGCAATATTCGGAGCAAGCTTAACGTCATTCATCCTTGCATGGGCATGCGGCAAGGAAGTCAATAATCCTGAATTTGCCGGAGTATCAATGTCCGTTGTAAACATGGGAGGATTCCTTGGACCATCCATAATACCTACAGTAATGGGAAGCATAATAGACAAATATTCAGGAATACTGGCTCCGGCACAGCTCTATCAAAGAGCCTTCATGGTATGTTTTATCTGTTCCCTTATTGCCCTTGTCAGCGTACTACTCATAAAAGAAACAAACTGCAAAAATGTGTATAGGGATTAAAAGGACTTTTCTTTATTATATATTGAAGCTCTGGACAATGTTCTTGCAAACAAGTAAAATTATATAAAATGCTGCCCTTGTTGTATTAAGCAAGGGCTTATTCTGAAAGGAGAAAACATGTATCAGATATTGGCAATAAACCCAGGCTCTACATCTACAAAGATAGCCTTATACGAAGACGACAAACAAATACATGAAAAGAACATAACACATTCAAATGAGGAAATTGCAAAATACGATCACGTAGCAGATCAGTATGAGATGAGATACAATGAGATTATGAGCTTCCTCAATGAAATCAACTATGATGTAAAAAACCTTTCTGCTGTTGTAGGAAGAGGCGGACTACTTCCTCCTGTTAAATCAGGAGCCTATAGAGTAAATGATGTAATGGTTGATGTACTCAAGAACAGACCAGTTATTGACCATGCGTCAAACCTTGGAGCAATAATATCATTTGAAATGGCAGAAAAGCTTGAAATACCTTCATTCATTTATGACTCAGTAGCAGTTGACGAACTTGAAGACATAGCAAGATATTCAGGAATGGCGGACATAAAAAGAAAAAGTCTTGCCCATGCACTTAATATGAGAGCTGTAGCTATAAAGACTGCTGAAGATATTGACAAGGATTATATGAAATCAAACATAATAGTTGCACATCTAGGTGGTGGGATGAGTCTTTCTGTCCACAAAAACGGTAAAATGGTGGACATTGTTTCAGACGACGAAGGTCCATTCTCGCCAGAAAGATCTGGAAGGGTTCCCTGCAAATCACTCATACACATGTGCTACAAGAACGACGAGAAAACAATGGTATCAAAGCTTAGAGGAAAAGGCGGACTTACTTCATATCTTGGAACAAACGATGCAAGAGAAGTTGAAAAGATGATTGCTGATGGAAATGAAGAAGCAGCAATGATTTATGAAGCAATGGCTTATCAGATTGCCAAAGGAATAGGCGAGCTTGCAACTGTAGTCAAAGGAAAGGTTGATGCAATTGCAATAACAGGCGGAATAGCATATTCAAAAATGATGACCAACTGGATACAGGAAAGAGTTGAATTCATAGCTCCAGTTCATATCCATGCCGGTGAAAACGAACTTGAATCACTAGTGCTTGGAACTATTAGAGTACTTGACGGCAAGGAAGAAGCAAGAATATACGCTGAATAGATTATACTCATTTTTCATAGGCTGAAATAATGAAATGTAAAGAAGAACCGACTAGAGGGTCACTTCACCTCAGCCGGTTCTTCTTTCTATTCACCTTATAGTAC
>NZ_CEZJXU010000164.1:0-5018 GCF_983023055.1 Dethiosulfatibacter sp.
AGAAATAGCGGACAAGGTTCTCTTCATCTTCGAACCCGTATTCGGAGTGGAAAACATAAAGGTTGCAGTAAATGCAACAGTTGACCTTGATATAACACACACGGAAATAATAGAGTATTCCCCAGTGGTTGAAGACCAGGGAATCCCCTTCATAATAGACGAACTAAGCGAGAAGACGGAGGACTCATCCCAGAACAGCAATAGTGTGTCTTCAAGCTACAATGTTGAAAGCGACAGCCTCAACGACAGGGTTTCAAAGGTGATCAACTACAGGGTAAACGAGCTCAGGCAGACAATAGAAGAGGCTCCAGGAGGAGTCGAGGACATTACAGTTTCCATCCTCATAAACAGCGACAATGTAGACGGTGGAATACTTGAAAACATCAGACAGCTTGCTTCAGCAGCAGTGGGAATAGACATGTCCAGGATAACCGTTGGAAACATGAACTTCTCGGCGGACCAGGAGCTTAAGGAGAACCTTGCTGCAACTCTGGCACAGGGACAGGGATTTAAGCTTCCAATATCCGAAAAGGCAATAATATCAATAGTGGCCATTTTCTTTGTATTCATACTGGCGTTGATGCTCATGAGACAGTTCAGAAAGCCGAAGACGGTGAGGAATAAGCGTATGGTCGAACCGGCAGGAAAGATGGAGCTGGATTCGGGAGCATATGACAAAGAGGCTTACAATTCTAGAGAAGAGGACTATGAAACGACTCAGGAAATGCTGAACCAGAAAAACATCATCCTTGACAAGTTCAGGGAAGACAATAACGATAAGGAAACAATCAAGGGAATAGAATCAATAATAAAAACCAATCCTGCAAACATTGCCGATGTAATAAGTTTGTGGCTGAATGAAGAAGGCGAAGCGGGATAATGGAAGGAAGTAATAATGGATGTAAAACTGACAGGTGAAGAAAAGGCTGCAATACTCCTTTTATCAATCGATAAGAACATGGCGGCTGAAATATTCAAGAATCTTAGGGATGAAGACGTACAGAAGCTGACATATTATATAGCCAACCAGAAAAACGTGCCGCCTGCTATGAGAAAGGGAGTTCTAAGTGAATTTTACGAGCTTTGCCTTGCCCAGGGATATGTTACAGGTGGAGGTGTGGAATATGCAAGGGATGTATTGACTGAAGCCCTTGGAACACAGAAATGCATGGAAGTCATGAGAAAGATTTCAGGAGTTAACAGAAACAAACCCTTTAAGTTTCTAAGGGATGTAAGCCCTTTGGAGGTTTCAAACATACTGAGGCTTGAAAGAAACCAGACTGTAGCACTGGTGATGTCATATATGGAACCTGAACAGGCTGCAGTGGTCCTGTCAAACATGGATGAAGGAAGACAACCTGAAATTGTAAAAAGAATAGCAAAGATAAGCAAGATATCGCCTGAAATACTGAGGCAGGTTGAGGAGAAGGTGAAGACCAAGCTTACAAGCTTCTTTACGACATCCATGGGCAATGATGAAAGTATGGGAATCAACACAGTTGCCAGTATTTTGACATCTGTGGACAGGGGCACAGAGGTCAAGATATTCGAACAGCTGGAAAAAGAAGATATAAAGATGGCAGAGGAAATCAAGAAGCAGATGTTTGTATTCGAAGACATAGTCAAGCTTGATGTGAGGACCATACAGAAAGTTATATCACAGCTTCCGAACAAGGAACTTGCCTTGGCTATGAAATCCACCACTGAAAAGGTCAAGAATCTTGTATTTGGAAACATGTCAAGCAGGGCCAGGGAAATCATCCTTCAGGAAATCGACATGCTTGGCCAGGTAAGGCTCAGCGAAGTACTTGAAGCACAGCAGAAGATAGTGGCAATAATACTTGAAATGGAAAAAACAGGTGAAATAATCATTACTAAAGGCGAAGCTGAAAAGCTTGTAGGGTAGGTGAGATAAGTGTTTGAGAAGAAGAGAGAAAAAACCGAGAACATAGAAACGGGAAGCGGAGAAAACAAGAAAGGAAAAAAAGGTAAGAAGAAGCTTGATCTCATTGACAGGACAATTTTCGTGGGATTTTCCCTTGTCATAGTTGTATTCATGATGATTGCCCTCTTTGCAATGGATGTCTTCCATGTAAAGTCAAACCTTGTAAACAAGATCACAAAGGATCTCATAGCCCAGCAGGAGGCTTCTCTTGAACAATATGTCTCACAGGATATGATAGACGGGTACAGGGAGATTATAAGTAATGAGTTCACAAGCCTCTCAATGAAAGAGGATGAGCTTGCAAAAATGAAAGAGGACCTTGATGAAAGGGATAAAAACCTTGAAACGGCCATAGCTGAATTCAATGTTGAAAAAACCGAACTTGAATCCATGGAAAAGGAAATACGGGGAACCTACGAGGACATTCAGGAGGTCTGCAAGGTAGTGGAAAAGATGGATGCCAAAAGTGCAGCATCCATGCTATCCAAAATTGAAAACATTGATCTTGTGAAAAACATCATCTTCCATGTGAGCGAGGAACAGGCTGCAGAAATACTTGAAAACCTCAATCCCGACATGGCGGCGAAGATAACCATGGACCGTTTCAATAACGGAATACAGTAAAAACATGAATATTGCGGCGCTTAAAACTTGTGCCGATATATATATTTGAACTTTGAAAAGTGAAGGAGGTGAAAAGATGAACTGTCAAAGAACAGTATTTGAAACAGCTGCAGGCGCTGTAATGAATCACTTTGCAGGCAAAGACAACAGCGCAAGCTCTGACGACTTCAGCAGGATATTGAATGATGCAAACAAGTCGAAGACGGAAAAGGGAAAACTAAAAGCTGAAAACCATGATGCGAAAAGTCCCGAGATGAAAAATAATGAGATGAAATGGAAGAATAAAAAGACTGATGGAAAAGCTTTAAGTATTGAAAAAAGTGACGACGATTGTGACAGAGACGTTGAAGAAGAAACTCCGGACATTAACGAAAATCCCTTAAGCGTCAGTATCAGAGAAACCCTTGACAATGCAAAAAAGGAAGTAGCTGGTGAACTTAACACGGGACAAAAGCTTCAGGGAATTATAGACATCCATGTAGAAAGAAATAAAATGATTGATACTTCAACTGAAGATATTCTTGCGTTAAAGATGAAATTCTCTGAAAATACAGACGGCAGCAAGGTGGAAAAAGCAGCGGGACCAGCATTGGAACCGACAGTAGCAGGTACAGTAACGAATGAAGGAACTATGAATCTGGAAGGATTTGAGAAACCAGCCCGGTTGGAAGTACTTGAATCAGAAACCGGCATAGGAGAAGTTATTGACTCGATGGTGGAGACTGTGAATTCAGGAAACATTAAATCCGACAGACGTGGCTCCATAATAAGAAAGCAGGAAGCGACTGAATCCCACACGAAAGTACAGGGCATACAATCAGATGAATCAGCAATCAAGAATGTAGAAATTGAGTCTGCAAATGGGAAAAACGGTTTTGAAATGGAAACAAGGAATATTTCAACGGAAGAAAGTGGAGTAAATCAAAAGGAACCGGAACAGTCGGATTTGGAGTCGCCGGCCGACAGAATTTCAGAAAGTGAAAAAACATTCGACTTAAGTAGTCGTGTATTGAACAGCATGGGAACAGCAGTTGAAACCAATGGAACAACCGGTGAAAAGCAGGATCTTTCAAAAACGTCCCTTGTAAACCAGATGTCAAAATCAATAGAAACGGGAATTGAAGGTGACAAAAGTTTCATGAAGATCAACCTTAAGCCTCACTTGTTTGGAGAAATGTCGATAGCCATCGTGAAGAGTCCTGAAGGAATTACTGCAAGGATATCGGCGGAAAAGGATGTCGTTAGCCATCTCCTTATGGACAGCAGCAGGGAAATAGCGGCACTCTTTGAAGAGAAGAACTTAAAGGTTGTTAACATAGTTATAGAAGCAAGGGAATCTTCGGAACAGCAGGGATATTTTTCAGGAAGCGGGCGAGAAGGCTCCAACCAGAGAAGAGGCGGATACGGCAACATGGAACCAGCCGGTATGGACATAAGAGAAACAGAAGAAGCTTCACAGGTGGCGGCTTCAGATGCAGCAGAAAGAAGAATAAATGGTGAAGGAATAAATATCATTGTATAGGAGGTGGAAATAAATATGGAAATAAATAATACGGCATCAATGCTTAATTTGAACAGCACTACCAATACGGAAAACAAGTCAGAGGGCGCAGACAAGGATATGTTCCTAAAGCTTTTGGTAACACAGATGAAATATCAGGATCCTTTGTCGCCAGTGGACAACAACGAGTTTATTTCACAGTCTGCACAATTCTCACTTCTTGAGGAAATACAGAAGCTGGGAGAGGAATTTTCACAGAATAAGTCCTTTCAGCTAATAGGAAAATATGTAACTGCATCCTTTAAGAATCCCATAACAAACAGGCTTGAGGCAATATCCGGATATGTGCAGGGAGTTACAATAAACGACGGCAAGGCGGTTCTGGACATGGGAGATTACAAGATAGACCCTGAAAGAGTAATTGGAGTGAGAAATGAAGAATGATCTTATGAACAATTTGAGAATAAGTCAGCTTCAGAATTCGAAGATTCAAAACGATAGGGTAAAAAAAGGCGAAAATGCCTGTAGAAATGAAAAGGCCCTTAAAAACGGAGAACTGAAGAACAACTCATTTGAAAATCTGCTCAACAAAAAGCTTGGAAAGAAGAATGGAATAGTCTTTTCAAAGCATGCAAGCGACAGGCTCGTCCACAGGAATATCAACCTCGAAGAGGGAGAGTTGAAAAATCTTGCAAATGCCTTTGACACTGCAGAGGAAAAAGGAATAAAAAATCCCCTAATAGTGTCCGACAAGATAATATGCATAGGCAATACCGCTTCAAGAACTGTAGTCACTGCAATGGATGACATGAAAAACAAGGTATTCACAAATATAGACGGTGTAATAAATATATAGCTGGACCCATAAGGAAGCTTTATTGTCCCGATCGACTGACGGACAAAACACCGCAAAATCGGAGGAAAGAATATTAAGATCAATGTATTCCG
>NZ_CEZJXU010000165.1:0-5013 GCF_983023055.1 Dethiosulfatibacter sp.
GAGAACAATTTTCCTGAGCTGGCCAAAAGAACGGTGTCCAATATACTAGAGGAAAACAAAATTGATTTAAACAGAGATATTATCCTTGAGATGACCCATAGAGACAGGTGCAGTGCAATAAGAACACTGTAATTCAGATAAAAATCATCTAATACAGGAGGTTTTGTTATGAATAACGACGAATTTGATGGAAAAAATATTGATGAAACTTCAGAAAAATCATCTGAAGAATCCATAAAAGAAACTATGGAGGAACCTGTTGAGGAGCCAGTCTCTAAAAACAGGGGACAAGGGAAAAAGTATTTTTTCACTGCCATGGCGGGAGCACTGGCAGGAGTAATCATAGGCGGCTTTGGAGTATATTACTTCATAGCGTCAAATATTGAAGAAAATGATGGAAACCTGAGTATTATAAGGGAAATAAATGTAAATACAAATGACAGTCTTTACTATGCCTCGGCTGTTGCTGAAAAATCCATGGATACAGTAGTGGGAATTGTAACGACTGAAAAGGTCAATGACATATTCTGGGGAACAAAGACCTATGAAGGAATGGGTTCGGGAGTCATTGTGGATTCCGACGGTTATATATTGACCAACTCCCATGTGATTTCAGATGGAGATGCTGACACAATAAGGGTCAAGTTCATAGACGGCACTGAATCAGAAGGAAAGCTTTTGTGGAACAATGCCACCATTGACCTTGCCATAGTGAAGGTTGACAGAACAGGATTGCCTGCAGCCGAGTTTGGTAATTCAGACGATTTAAGCATAGGAGAGCCGGTAGTAGCTATAGGAAACCCATTGAGCCTTGAACTTGATAGGACAGTGACTGCAGGAATAATAAGTGGTCTAAACAGGTCCATACAGATTGATGAATACACTGTAATGGAACCATTGATTCAAACAGATGCATCAATAAATCCAGGAAACAGTGGAGGACCTCTCTTTAATTCAGAGGGACTTGTAATAGGAATAAACACTGCAAAGATGACATCAGCTGAAGGTCTTGGTTTTTCAATACCAATCAATATGGCTAAGGGTATCATAGATGAAGTTATTGAAAATGGAGTGGTGACAGATGTCTATCTTGGTATCAAGGGCGTTGATGTATCGGTATATGAAAAGCAGCTTAGTGTTGACCTTACACCTGAATACGGAGTAGTGGTGGTTGAAATCTTCAAGGACTCACCGGCGCAGGTTGGAGGTCTTATGGTAGGGGACGTAATCCAGGAAATCGATGGAGAAAAAATTGACGACATGGGAGATGTCCATAGGCAGCTTTTCAACTACAAGCCTGGAGATGAAGCAGTCATGAAAGTCATGAGAAACGGGGATGCGTTGGATCTTATCATGGTTTTCCAAAAAAAGCCTGATGATTTCAATTAAATCAGACGATTGAAATTATGAAATTGTCATATATGTTTGACATATCATGTTAACAGGTTTATTATATAGTAGGTATCAATAGCAGGAGGATTTACATGAGTGGTGTTTTAGTGGTTTACTATAACGGAGACGGTAACAGTGAAAAAATTGCACACGATATTTCGACAAAACTCAACGGAGTTATAGATGAAATTAGAGATGTCAAGTTGCCAAAGGGTACCTTTGGATATATGAAAAACCTTTTTGATGCCTATTTTGAAAATACGGAATCCATTGAATATGAACGGGATCCTGCTAAGTATACATCAATAGTTATAGTGTCTCCCGTAGTTGCAGGAAAGATACCGGCATCTGTAAGGCAGTATCTGTTAGATAATATTGGTAAAATGGAAAACTACGGATTCATAATAAACAGCAACTATACCATAAAGAAGAAATCCTTCAAACGGTACAGGGATTTGATGCCCGAATCAATAGCTGAATTTGCAACTAAGAATACGGATATTGATTTTGAATTCTATTACAAGAGCCTTGAGGATTTTGCCGATAGGATCAGGATAGTAGTTGAAAAGGAAGATGATAGTGAATAAAGAATTTTTTTCATGTGAAGAGCATATAGACATGGCAATTGACGACTATGTAAACTACGAAGGTGAAGCACCTGAAGTCCTAAGAGATTCAGGACATAAATGTAAATACTGCGATAATGTAGCTGTTTATGTTGTGAAACAACCTGAAGAATTTTTATAAATAAATGTATAATATTGCTTGCTTTAAACAGCCGGTAATGATATAATATCAAAGCTTATATCCTTGCTCTTTTGCGAAAAAGGGCCAGAGTCCAAAAGGAGGTGAATATATTGAACAAGTACGAAGGAGTTTTTATACTTTTCCCAAATCTTGAGGAAGAAGTAAGAAATGCTGAACTCGACAAACTTAAAAAAGTTATAGCTGATTACGAAGGTACTGTTGAAAATGTTGATGAATGGGGTCAGAAAAGGCTTGCTTATGAAATTAAGAAGAATAAAGAAGGCTACTACACAATCATTAAATTTACAGCAAAAACTGAAGTAATAAAAGAACTTGATAGAGTTTGTGGAATCAACGAGAGAATGATGAGACATATGATAATCAGAGACGATAAATAGACAGGGGTAGCAGATATGAATAATGTAGTTATTATTGGAAGATTAGTTAGAGATCCCGAATTGAAATTTATACCATCAAGCGGTATGGCAGTAGCAAACTTCACACTTGCTGTAGATAAAGAAATGTCTAAAGACAAGAAGAATGAAATGCAGGCTCAAGGTAAACCAACAGCAGATTTTATACCGATTGTTGTATTTGGAAAAATAGCTGAAACTTGCGCGAATTTCCTAGCAAAGGGCAGAATGACTGCCATTAATGGAAGAATTCAAACAAGGACTTATACTTCAAATGCTGGAGACAAGAGATACATTACTGAAGTTCTCGCCAGCAGAGTTGAATTTATCGACTGGGGAGATAGAAATCAGACAGGAGCAAAAGCTCAGATAAAACCAAAGAGCAATGACAGTTTTCCTGACTTTACCGATGACGATATTTTTCAACCTACTGATGATGACGATATACCATTTTAGAGGAGGTTTGAATAATGGCAGGATTTAAAAACAATAAAAGAAGAAGACCTAGAAAAAAGGTTTGTAATTTTTGTAAAGACAAGGTAACTTACATAGATTTTAAAGATGTAAGTAAATTGAGAAAATACATAACTGAGAGAGGCAAGATACTACCTAAGAGAATCACAGGTACTTGCTCAAAACATCAGAGAACGGTTACAACTGCAATTAAGAGGGCAAGAAGTGTTGCGCTTCTTCCATATGCAGTAGAATAATCAAAAATAAGGTCGTACATTTATGTACGACTTTTTCTTTTCCAAAAATACAAAAGGGACGGTTCTTTTTGTATTTTTGAAGTCTATTTTCCTAAAGGTGGACAAAAGATGAATAAGAACGAATTAAAGATATCACTTCTCATGGTTATGGTGACCGTATTCTGGGCAGGGGCATTCATAACAGGAAAGATGGGAGTACACCTTATGAGTCCTCTTGTCTTGACTTTTTTAAGAATGGCTCTTGCTGCAGCAATCATATTTCCAATAATGATTCATGTGGAAAAAGATAATTGGAAAATAAAAAGGGAAGATGTGAAATATGCTATAGCAACAGGTACTGTGGGAATGATTGGTTATCATATTTTCTTCTTTTCTGCATTGAGATATACAGAGGCATCCAAGGCTGCAATGATTAATGCCATAAATCCTCTTTTGACTGCAATGTTGGCAGCTGTTTTTCTTAAGGAAAAACTTTCATCCAGAAAAGCATTATTCATTATAATAGCCCTGGTGGGAGTGTTTCTGACTTTGTCCGACTGGAATATGGACAATATAATAAACTTTAACTTTAATATTGGAGACCTATTGATGCTTGTAGGTTCCGTGCTGTGGGCAGTATATGCCATAATTGTTAAAAAAGTAATGCATAGATTTACGCCTCTAAAGCTTACAGCATATACCTTTCTTACTGCAGCTGTGATAGTATTTCCATTCGCAGCACCTGACCTGGCAAGAATTGACTTTGCGGTGACAGGATGGATGCCTTTTATGGCTGTTCTGTATATGGCAGTGTTCCCATCGGTTTTGGGATATACTATCCAGCAGATGGCAATTAAGGATCTTGGAGCAGCAAGGACAGCCCTCTTCATAAACCTTGTTCCTGTGGTTTCAACAATATTTGCAGTTATTTTCCTCGGAGAAAAGCTCTTCATGCTCAATATAGCAAGTGGAGCATTGATTATATTTTCGGTAATAATGTTTACGAGACAGAGATAAGACGGATTTATAATCACAAAATGACTGCGATAATTATGAATTGACATTAAAATTGTAAATTCGAATACTAGTAATACTAAAAAGACTTCCTTATATCTCTGCAGATTGCAGGATACTGGAAGTCTTTATATATTTGAACTGTTTGATTGATCCGTATTTTTTTGAAGTTTTTTTTCCTGCACAAATTTAAGATTTGAGCTTTGAACCATATATACTCCCGCGAGTATTATAACCATGGAAAGTACTATTTGAAGGTTTATAGTTTCGCCTAGTATTAAAAATCCAAGGATGATGGCAATTGCAGGATTAACATATGCATAGGTTCCAGCTTTTGCTGCAGGCATCTCCTTCATTATATAAAGGTAGCATGAGTAGGCCACAACACCACAGAATACTAAGTGTCCAAGGGCTGCAACTGCAGGAAGGTTGAAGGAGACTGAGTTAAATGATCCCCTTACAAGGGCCATAATGGTGAAGCATATTCCAGCTGCAAAATTTTGAATTGCGGCCATGTATATAGATGAACATCTTGCTCCAATATTTTTGGAATAAAGTGTTCCAACAGACCATGTAATGCTTGCCATCATTATAATGACAAAGGATTTTATACTGATATTGAGAGTTTCCGAGCTTGAATATACAAGGTAAAATACTCCGGCAAATCCCACCAGCAGGCCTATATATGCCTTTTTTGTAAGGCGGTTTTCCTTGTTGACAATAAACTCCATTATAGCTATGAATAAGGGAACGGTTGC
>NZ_CEZJXU010000166.1:0-5004 GCF_983023055.1 Dethiosulfatibacter sp.
CAGAGAGAGACTTGAAATAGCAGATGTACCTGAATGTCTAAAGGGATTCCCTATAGCATTAATCACAGCGGGATTAATGTCAATAGCCTTTTTGGGATTTTCAGGCCTGTCATTATAGGAGGTGGGTCAGATGAATGGTATAGTAACAGCAATAGGTGCACTTGGTGGACTTGGATTGGCATTTGGAGTAATTCTTGCGATAGCTTCAAAGGTGTTCCATGTTGAAGTTGACCCTAAGATAACAGAAGTAAGAGACGCTCTTCCAGGAGCTAACTGTGGAGCCTGCGGATTGCCTGGTTGTGATGCGCTGGCAAAGGCCATTGTGGCTGGAGATGCTCCTATAACAGCTTGTCCTGTTGGTGGAGAATCCTGTGTAGAAGCAATAAGCAAGATCATGGGAATCGAAGCGGCAGCGGGAGAAAAAATGGTAGCAAGAGTTCTGTGCAAGGGTAACTACGACAGAACAGAAAAGAAATATGAATATCAGGGAATTTCTGATTGCAAGGCTTCAGCAATGATACAAGGTGGAGATAAAGCTTGTTCTTTCGGATGTCTTGGTAGCGGATCATGTGTAGTGGTTTGTCCTTTTGATGCAATACATATTGTAAACGGTGTTGCAATAGTTGACCCTGAAAAATGTACAGCTTGTGAGAAGTGTATAAAGGAATGTCCTAAGAATATCATTGAGCTTGTTCCTTACAAGCAGAAAACTGTAGTGGACTGTTCAAACCATGAGTTTGGAAAGACTGTAAAGGAAGAATGCAAGGTTGGATGTATTGGATGCAAGATTTGTGAAAAGGCTTGTCCTTTCGATGCAATCACTGTTGTTGACAACATTGCAAGAATCGACTATGAAAAATGTACAAACTGTATGGTTTGTGCAGAGAAGTGTCCTACAAAGGCAATAACGGCATTGCTTGAAGACAGACAAAAGGCAAGAGTCATACCTGAAAAATGTATAGGATGTACTATATGTGCTAAAAATTGTCCTGTTGATTGCATAGCTGGAAAACTTAAGGAAATTCATGTTGTAGACGAGGATAAATGTATAGGCTGCGGCGTATGCTACGAAAAGTGTCCTAAGGATGCAATAGAAATGAGATAAATTAATAAAAATGAAAGTCTCTTCTCAGGAAGAGACTTTTTTTTATAAAATTTATGAACTTCAATTTCCGTGTCGTCTTGTAAATGCTTGTTATTAATGTTAAAATATTTGAAGGTGATTTCATGACTAAATGGGATAAGATGTTAATAGCTTTAATACTTGTATTAAGCATAGGCGCCTTGGTTTTTATAAGTGCCATGGCTATGAACTATGATAATAGCTATGTGAAAATAAGCATAGATGGTGAATTGTACAAGAAATATTCTCTGGACGGTACTTTGGACAAGAAAATAACCATAGATACGGACAAGGGTACAAATGTGATCCATATTGAAAAAGGATTTGTCTATATGGAAGAAAGCAGTTGTCCAGATAAGACATGCATTAAGCAAGGCAGTATTGACAGACCTGGTGAAATAATAGTCTGCCTTCCCAACAAGGTGACTGTTGAAATTACAGGTGAGACTGAGTCAGGACCAGATGCAGTGAGTCATTAGCTCCGTAATCAGGCGGACTGATTCTGTTGCATGGTGAAATAAACAAAAAATGGTGATAGGTTTATGAATACAAGAGAATATATATTTCTGGCATTACTTACAACGGGAGCACTGGTACTGACAATATTGGAGGGAATGATTCCACTTCCTTTCATTGCACCAGGAGCGAGGCTTGGTCTTGCCAATATGGTTGTACTTTCGGTTATTGTGGTTTTTGGCTTTAAAAAAGGACTTACAGTAGCAGTTTTAAAAAGCATACTTGTTCTTTTAGTTGCAGGAAATCCAATAGGATTTATATATTCCATATCAGGAGCC
Source organism: Dethiosulfatibacter sp. (assembly GCF_983023055.1). Lineage (NCBI taxonomy): Bacteria > Bacillati > Bacillota > Tissierellia > Dethiosulfatibacter > Dethiosulfatibacter sp. The sequence goes on from NZ_CEZJXU010000166.1 coordinate 1,918, forward strand.
ATATTGAGCACTATAGTGATGCATCTTTCTTACAAGTATCTCAATGGATATTTAAGCCTTATAGGTGTAAGTGTCCTAGGTGCATTGAGCCATAATACTGCGCAGGTAGTAGTAGCAGCAGCAGTTCTTGAAAATATAAAGATATTGACATATTTACCTGTAATGTATATTGTGAGCCTTTTCACAGGATGCTTCGTAGGCTATGCAGGAATTTTCATAGTTAGAAATTTAAAGAAACAAATTAGTATAGGATGGTAGAATACAATGAAAAGACATAATATAATACTTTGGATATTTATAATAGCAGCAGGTTCCATAATTGGAAATATAATAGGAGATGCCTTGTCAGGTGTATTACCTATTTTGAAATTGTCTGAATCCTTATCATTTGGACCAGCGGTTCTTGATTTGAGCTTTTTCAATTTTACCCTTGGTTTCAGTTTCAACATAAACCTTGCAGGTGTTATTGGTATAATTGCTGTAATCTTGATTTTCAGGAAGATGTAGGTGCTTATGGATAGGATATTACTTGCATCAAAATCTCCGAGAAGAATAGAGATACTGGGCAAATACTGCGAGTTGGATATAGTTCCTGCACAAATTGAAGAGGTATGCCATACTAGGATGAGACCTGAGGAATTTGTAATGGCCCTCTCTCTCAAGAAGGCTCTTCATATAGCAGTGAAAGATGGGAAAAAAGGATTGATAATTGCTGCAGATACCATAGTCTACAAGGAAGAAATACTGGAAAAGCCAAAGGATAGGTCTGATGCCTTTAGAATGCTTAAAGTTCTCAGTGGTGCGATTCATTATGTCTATACTGGATTTTCCATAATAGATGAAGAAATACCCTTGAGAATAATAGACTATGATGTGACGGAAGTTGAATTTTATAATCACAGTGACGACATGATAAATAGCTACCTTGATACGGGAGAATTTGCAGACAAGGCAGGAGCATATGGTATCCAGGGTTTTGGCGAGCTTCTAGTGAAATCCATAAAAGGTTCCTATTCAAACGTGGTTGGACTTCCAATAGGAAAAATTAATGAAATACTAATCAAATACTTTGATTCAAATTTGTTAAAATAGATAAAAATACATAATTACAAGGATTTAAGAAATTTTGTAAAATAATTAACTTTCATAAGTAGAATAAACGACTATGTTTGGGGGGATTTTATGTGGAGAATAATCATTATACAATAATGGAACTGCCATCAGAGGACAGACCAAGAGAAAAACTGCTGAGCCTGGGTTCTAATACACTTACAAATTCGGAACTCATTGCAATACTTTTGCGTGTAGGAAGCACAAAGGATACTGCAGTGAGTTTAGCGCAAAAGATACTCAATCATGACGGAAGAGGTCTCAAAAATCTTCTGGATAAAGGTTCGGAATTTTTGTGCAGTTTTCACGGCGTCAGTGATGCCAAGGCAGCACAGCTTCTTGCTGCCGTAGAGCTTGGAAAAAGGGTCGCAAGGCTTGAACCTGAAAACAAATACAAGATATCCTCACCTGGAGATGTGTCCACCTATCTTATGGAGGATATGAGATATCTCAAGAAGGAGCATTTCAAGACTGTATTGATGGATACGAAGAATCAAATTCTTGATGTGGTTACAGTATCCATAGGAAACTTGAATTCTTCCATAGTCCATCCTAGAGAGGTCTTTGTTGAGGCAATAAAGAAATCCAGCGCTTCAATGATACTTGTACACAATCATCCCAGCGGGGATACAAAACCAAGCAGGGAGGACATAAGTATAACTGAAAGGCTTATGGAGGCTGGAGATATAATGGGAATCAAGGTTCTTGATCATATTATTATTGGAGACGGCAGTTATTTAAGCTTTAAGGAAGAGAATATAATCTAGCGGAGGAATAAATGTCAATATTTGACGGATTATCCAAAAAAATAGGTATAGATTTGGGAACTGCAAATACTCTTGTCTACATGAAAGGCAAAGGAATAGTCATAGATGAACCCTCTGTTGTTGCTATACGGAGGTCAACAAACAAGGTTATAGCAATAGGTACCGATGCCAAGGAAATGCTTGACAGGACTCCTGAAGATATATACACAGTCAGACCTCTTAAGGATGGAGTTATAGCAGATTTTAGTATCACACAGGTTATGCTTAAATATTTCATAAAAAAGGCTGTTAATACATTTCAGCTTATAAAGCCTGTAGTGGTAATAGGAATTCCGTCCAAGGTAACTGCTGTTGAAAAAAGAGCCGTTGAGGATGCAGCAGAATCGGCAGGTGCAAAAAAAGCAATGCTAATAGAAGAGCCTGTTGCAGCTGCAATAGGAACGGGCTTAGATATCTACGAGCCCTTCGGCAATATGGTAATAGACATTGGCGGAGGAACTACTGATACAGCAGTAATCTCTCTTGGAGGCATAGTTAACAGTGAGTCCCTTAAACTTGGAGGAGACGCTATAGATGAGGCCATCAAGACATATATAAGGTTCAAGCACAACATGCTAATAGGATTCAAGACATCTGAACAAATAAAGATTGTATTGGGCAATGTAATTGATGGTGCTTTACATGAAGACGACTGCGTCATTGATGTGACTGGAAGGGATCTAATAACAGGTCTTCCGAAGACTGTAAAGGTAACGGATGTTCAGGTAAGGGAAGCTATAAAGGAGCCTGTTGAGGCAATAGTGGCTTCAATAAAGAGGGTACTGGAGGTAACACCTCCTGAGCTTGCAGCGGATATTTCCATAAATGGTATTACAATGACCGGAGGGGGAGCTCTTCTAAAGGGTCTTGATAAGCTTATTACACAGGAAACCGGAATCGATGTAACTATCTCAGAGGAGCCTCTTGGCTGTGTAGCCAGAGGTACGGGAGTAGTTGTAGAAAATTTGATGAAATATAAAAGTGTTTATTAAAGGTGGTATTTTGCAAAATAATATAAGAGTCATAAGAATAATTTTTATTTTAATAGCACTGTTTCTTATAGCATCAATAGGATTGAGTGCTTCACAAGGTGATATGTCAAGTCCTTCGGGACTGGTAGGCGCAGTATTGTCTCCTGTACAGAAGGTCTTTTATTCAATTGGACAGACTT
>NZ_CEZJXU010000167.1:0-4979 GCF_983023055.1 Dethiosulfatibacter sp.
AAGGCTACATTTTTTATTTTAAAAAAATGGTCCCTAAAAGGAACCATTTTATTTCAACTTTATAAAGTTTTATATTCTATTATGCTTGAAGAAACAATGCTTCAAATTCCTTGGCGTCAAGGGTCTCTTTTTCAAGAAGACCTTCAGCAACCTTGTGAAGTTTTTCTATATTGTCTCTTAATAATGATTCAGCTGTATGATATGCCTTGTCAATTATCGATCTCATTTCCCTGTCTATCTGTGCAGCAACTTCCTCTGAATAGTTTCTGCTCTTGGCAAAATCCCTTCCAAGGAATACTTCATCATCGTCACCGGAATAAGACATAGGTCCAAGGTTGTCACTCATTCCATAATGTGTTACCATTCCTCTGGCTATCTTGGTTGCTCTTTGAATGTCGTTTGATGCTCCTGTACTAATATCATCAAGAACCAGCTTTTCAGCTACCCTTCCACCAAGAAGGTGAACAAGATTATCTTCCATTTCACTCTTTGACATATAGCTTCTATCCTCTTCAGGAAGGATCATTGTGAATCCTCCTGTTCTTCCCCTTGGTATTATGGATACCATGTGGACAGGGTCAGAATTCGGAAGGAGTCTTGCAACAACTGCATGTCCAGCCTCGTGATAGGCAGTAAGCCTTTTTTCCTTTTCGCTTATTATCTTGCTCTTCTTTTCCGGTCCTGCAATAACTTTTGTGATTGATTCTTCCAGAGTGTCCATTGAAATTTCAGTATGACCCAGTCTGGCAGACAAAAGTGCCGCTTCATTCAATACATTTTCAAGGTCTGCAGGAGTAAATCCAGGTGTCCTTCTGGCAATTACACCCAGGTCGACATCTTCGGCAAATGGCTTGTTCTTTGCATGTATCTTAAGAACATCTTCCCTTCCCTTTCTATCGGGTATTCCTATATGTACCTGTCTATCGAATCTACCCGGTCTAAGCAATGCAGGGTCAAGTATATCAGGTCTGTTTGTAGCGGAAATCATTATGATTCCTTCGTTGTCACCAAATCCGTCCATTTCAACAAGAAGCTGGTTAAGTGTCTGCTCCCTCTCGTCATGTCCGCCACCAATTCCTGCGCCTCTTCTTCTTCCTACTGCATCAATCTCATCTACAAATATTATACATGGAGCGTTTTTCTTAGCCTGTTCAAACAGGTCTCTAACTCTAGATGCTCCAACACCGACAAACATTTCAACAAAGTCGGAACCACTGATGCTGAAAAACGGTACTCCAGCCTCTCCTGCTACTGCCTTTGATATATATGTCTTACCTGTTCCTGGAGGTCCCACCATAAGGATACCCTTTGGTATTCTCGCTCCAAGAGCAGTAAATCTCTTTGGATCCTTCAGGAAATCCACTATTTCAGACAGTTCTTCCTTTTCCTCGTCAAGTCCTGCAACATCAGCAAATCTGACTTTTTTCTCCGGATCTTCCTTGTGCATTTTTGCACGGCTCTTTCCGAATTGCATTACCTTGCCTCCGCCTCCACCCTGGGACTGGTTCATGAATACGAACCAGAATATGGCGAATAGTCCTATCATGGCTATTGTAGGCAGCATCTGGATATAGAATGGAGTAGTTGGTGTAGGTTCGCCCTCCACAACTATATTTCCGCTTTTTACACTTTCTTCAAGATAATCACTGACCTTAAAAAGTTCAGGATATGGAATATATGAATTGAACGTTGTTCCGTTCCTCATTGTTCCAGTAACATTGTTGTCAATAAATTTGATATCCGAAATATTGTCATTCTGTATGTGAATAACAAGTTCGGTATAGGTAAGCTGTTTAGATTCAATATTTGAATTTGACAGCATACTAACAATTAATAGAATGATTATGAAAATCACTATATAAAAACTTATTCCTTTTGCAAAATTCTTCATTTCGTCCTCCTTTCGGCGCTGTATTTATAATTTTAGTCAATACCCGATTTTCTATTTTATCACATTACAATTTCTATTTCAAGAAATCCGAGTAAGCGGATTTCAAATCGCGCAGGAAAGTTTCCTTAATCGCATAACACCAAAGCTTCAAGGTGTTATGTATATTTTTACTTTCCCTAGCTGCAAGAAAGCATCTTTAGATGCGTTAAATGCACAAGCATTTATTAAGATGTGAAGGAAAGTTTCCTTCAAAGCATAACACCAAAGCTTTAAGGTGTTATGCCTATTATAACTTTCCCTAGCTGCAAGAAAGGTCTTAAGAATATACATCTTCCTTCAAAACGAAAATATATGGAATGTTTCTGTATTTTTCAGCGTAGTCCAATCCGTATCCAACTACAAATTCATCCTTTATTTCAAACCCTTTGTATTTGATTGGTACATCAGCTTTTCTGCCTGATGGCTTGTCCAAAAGGGTACATATTTCAATACTTTCTGGTCCTCTTGACCTAAGATTATCAATAAGGTAATGAAGAGTTAATCCCGAATCTATTATATCTTCAACAATTATTATATTCTTTCCTTCTACAGATTTGTCAAGGTCCTTGATGATTTTTACTACACCTGAGGACTTTGTAGAATTACCATAACTTGATACTGCCATGAAGTCAATTTCAAGGGGCAGTTTGATTTCCTTCATAAGGTCTGACATGAACATTATAGCTCCGTTAAGAACACATACAAGCAGTACTTCCTTGCCTTCATAATCTCTGGTTATTGCTTGTCCCAATTCCCTTGTCTTTTCAGCCAGTGCTTCCTTGCTGATCATTATTTCCTTTGTGATTTTGTTTAAATCCATTTAAATCTCCTTTATTTCAATTACAATCACTTTTTTAGTGTTTTTGTCTATTTTATATAGGTCACTCATTCTGTGGCCAGCTATCCAAATGATGTTTTCTTCATCTGCAAGAACAGGAACCTTGTTTCTCTTATCTCTTGGAATCCTTTCATCAATAAAAAAATCCTTTAGTTTTTTCTGGCCTTTCATTCCCAAAGGTACAAACCTGTCTCCAGGTCTTCTGTTCCTCACAATAAGATTGCCTTTTATTTTATCATAATCCACTAGAATTATGTTAAAGGATTTATCATATTTTTCATCATCTGTCATATAAGTCTTTAATTCAACTCCAGCTTCCCCTATGATGATAGAATTGCCTATAGATATATTATACTCATAATCCTTAATTTCTTCTTTAGTTTTTACAACTATTTCACCATATTCAATTCCAAGGGAAATATTTCCTGGAAGTGTTACGGTTTTTCCTGTATTTCTTCTTTCACAGATTGACAATACCTGTTCCAGATGAGAAAATTCAATATTTACAAGATTACCCTTGAGCTTCTCTATTGAATGCCTTAGGACTCTTGTTTTAAGTCCCTTCACAAGACTGTTGAATATTTCAAGGTCAAGCCTTATACTGCCCTTTTCAGATATAACTACATCTTCATATGACTTCCTGACGCTTTCCTCTATGATTTCCCTGTCATTTTTTACAGTCTGGGACAATCTGAATATGCTGTCCTGAAATCTAGGATTATAGTTTTCCTCCACATAGGGTATGAAGTCAAGACGTATCCTGTTTCTTCCATATACGGTTTCAAGATTTGTCTTATCTATGCAGTATTCATGACCATTGTCATGAAGGTGTTTTTCCAATTCACTTCTCTTGATATCAAGGATTGGCCTTATTATGTTTCTTGCCTTGAATTCCATTCCCACAAGACCGTCTATTCCCGTTCCCCTTATTATCCTTTGAAGAAGAGTTTCAACCTGATCGTTATAGTTGTGAGCCGTGGATATGTATCCGCCTCCCATATCCTCAAGAATACCATTAAAGAAATCATATCTCATCTTTCTTCCAGCTTCTTCCTCTGTCATGTTAAGCTCTTTTGCATATTCGGAAGCATGCTTTCTAAGTAGAAAGCATTTGATTCCATATTTTCCACAAAGGTCCATGGCAAATTTTTCGTCCCTATAGGCGTCTTCGCCCCTGTATAAATGGTTCACATGGGCGCAGTAAAGATTGTAGCCCAATTCATCCCTTAAAAGTCTTAGGAGATGAAATAAGAATACAGAATCCGGTCCTCCTGAAAGTCCAAGAAGTATATTGTCATTTTCCTTTATACAACAGTTTTTTATTAAATTGTATTTAACTCTTTTTTCCATTGAATCACATCCTGAAATGTCATTTTAACATCAAATATATTTTTATACAAGATTGATTACAAAATTTATTTAATTTGTAACATGGATATCTGCCAAAGCAGATATCATACCCGAGGAAAGTCTACCTTTAAAACAAAACTCCAATGCTTCAAGGAATTTTGTAAACAAATGACTTTTTGAGGTAATAGTAAACCAAAAGACAATGACCCTCCTTATATAAGGAAGTCACTGTCCAGATTTCTTATCTTATTATTCTGTCTTCAGTAACAATCATCTTCATCTTGATATCGTGGCTTTCCACTGGAACACTCTTTAGCACCTGAAACTCATAAGCCACAGCTGCTGTCACTGCGTCATCTCTCAATTTGGAAAGGTACTTGTCATAATAACCCTTGCCAAAACCTACCCTGTTTCTTTCCTCGTCAAAGACAACTCCTGGAACTATTACGAAATCAATGTCTTCTTCCCCAGCCTTTTCAAGTTCATCCACCTTTGGTTCAAGATATCCCCAGACTCCTTCAACAAGATCATTTTTTATATCATTCACATATACTGGAACAAGAACTACAGACTTGGATTCAGTATATGTAACAACAATTTTCTTTCCCGCTTCCTTAATGAACTCCAACAAGTTGAAGGTATCCACCTCATTTTCAAAGCTTAGGTACAAACCTATTGTCTTAGCATTCTTGAATTCTTCAAGACAGGTTATTCTATCGAATATGAGAGAGCTTTTTTCCACTGCTTCCTTCACATCCATTTCCCTTCTTTGCTTCAGTATCCTTTTTCTAACTTCCTTCTTGGTTTCCATATTAACCTCCAGGGTTCAAATCATTTATAGTCATAATTACTTTCACCGTC
>NZ_CEZJXU010000168.1:0-4929 GCF_983023055.1 Dethiosulfatibacter sp.
AGGTTTCTTGGTGCTCTCTTATGATGATAAAGAGGAATCAAACCAACTTTTTCAGTAATTTGAGCTTCTATTTCAGTACCCAATTCACCATTTATAACTGTATCCATATGTTCTGCAGAAGTTATTGCATACGGAATCGCAAGCATTGCAGCCTTTGGAGCCCAGTTTTGCAAAGATTCACCAGAAATTGTCACGTCTGCAGTTCCAGTTTGGATAGCAGTAATCATATCCATCTCATTACCAAGTTGTTCATTAGGATAAACCTTGATTTCAATTTGTCCGTCTGTCTTTTCAGCTACCAATTCAGCAAACTTAAGTGCTGTTTGGTTCCACAAATGTTCATCATTTGAAAGGTGTCCAAATTTCCATACGATTTTTTCTGGTGCTTCTGGTGCATCAGGTGTTTCCGCTGCATCAGGTGCTTCTGGTGCATCTGGCTCACTTGTACATCCAACAAGCACAAATGACATCATTGCTACTACCAATACTACTGATAAAATTCTTTTCAATTTCATTTACTTCCTCCACTTAATATGTTTTTTGTTACTATATCTATACTACCATGGTAGTATGGAAGCGTCAACAAGAAAAACGTTTTTCCTTACAAGAAAGCAGCTATGCTGCGTTAAATGCACAAGCATTTATTAAGACGCGAAAGAAAGTTTCCTTAATCAATCAGGTAGGAGGGAGAATTAAATAATTCTCCCGACCTCCCACAGCACCATACGTACGGTTCTCGTATACGGCGCTTCCCAAGTTTACACACTTACAGTTTTGTAATAGTCTGAAAAGAACAGATATCCTGACTCTCTAAGTCGCTTATTTGTAATAGAACAATTAAGTATTTGGCTACCGGATACTCGCCAGTAGCCTTTTCTTGTATTAGAATACTTAATAGCGTTTTGATGGTTATACCCAAGCCTTTTTAGCATTCGATACCTCGTTTTAACTTTCTTCCATCTCTTCCAGACGAACATCCGAAGTCTTCTACGTAACCATTTATCGGTCTCTTTTAAGAGCTTTTTCATATCAGCTAGCTTAAAGTAGTTTACCCAACCTCTAACATATTGTTTCAGTTTAAGTTTTAGCACTTCATAGCTAATACCTTTATTTCTTGATGTAATCTCTCTTATTCTGACCTTCATCTTGACTACACTTTTGCTATGCACCCTCAATTTAATTCCATTTTTTGATGGATAGAAACCGTATCCAAGGAATTTTATGTGCCCAATATATGCTACGGATGTCTTTTCCCTATTTACTCGAAGCTTTAGTTTCCCTTCAATAAACGGTAAAATATGTTCCAGTATTCTTTGTGCACTTCGTTTTGTTCTTGCGAACAACAACGTATCGTCCGCATAGCGTACGAATCTTATTCCTCGTTTTTCCAGTTCCTTATCCAACTCATTCAGCATGATGTTACTGCACAAAGGACTCAAATTTCCTCCTTGTGCCAATCCCACCGTTGTTTCTTCAAACTTTCTATCTACGATTGCTCCTGCTCTTAAGTATTTATGTATCAGCGATATGACTCGTCTGTCTTTGATGGTTCTAGACAGAATTTCTATCATCTTCGACTGATTCACTACATCAAAGAATTGCTCAAGGTCCATATCTACTACGTAGGTATACCCTTCACTAGCGTATTCCTTGCATTTCTTCAAAGCATCATGAGCACTTCGTCTTGGTCTGAATCCATAACTGGTTTCACTGAACTTAGGGTCATAAATCGGTGATAGCACTTGCTGCATGGCTTGTTGTATCACTCTATCTACTGCTGTTGGTATTCCTAGTTCTCTTTTCTTTCCATTGTCCTTCGGTATTTTTACTCGTCGGACTGGACTCGGAAGGTATTTACCATCCGAAATGGTCTTTCTTAACTTATCCCCATTGTCTTTGAAATATTGTAGAAGATGCTCCACTTCCATTCCATCAACTCCGTGTGACCCTTTATTCTTCTTTACCTGTTTATATGCTCGGTTAAGATTTTCTCGCCCTAGGATTTGTTCTAAAAGTCCATTCTCTCCACTGTCGGCATCGGTGATGTTGTTTTCAGTTATCCTCTTTTCGGTGAGCACTCTGTCATACCCTTCGTGTTCCGTACTATCTCTCTGACAGTAGCCATTGTCACTACAATGTATTCTGCTTTTCTTTGTCCCGATTTCGGTAACATTCATTTACCTTCACCTCCTTAGGTTCAACCCTTCATGACCTAGTCGACTAGGTCACTACTATGGTATTTGCTGACTTCTCATGATAAATCTTGTTTCAACCATGTTTCACAAAGACGTTTCACATGTCCATGAGATCTCCCCAGGTAAGAACACAATCTTTCTCTCCATCTATCTGCCACATTTACGCTGTTGATTCCGAGTAGTTATTGGACTTTAGTTTGTTATGCAACCTTATCCATCAACTTGCGCCTGATGTGATTTCTGTACGTCAGACCGGAGATTTGCCGCCGGCTTCCTTCAGATTCCTCGTCGCCGCGGACACCCTTGCCTTAAGCTATACACTTCCCACTACTAGGGTGTGTTTGGGACTTTCACCCTTAAGATTGTGCCCATGCTGGGCACACATAAAAAAATCGCAGAAATCTCTGCGATTTTGAATTCTATTCACCATCAATGAAATAGTCTGCATATTCTTTTTTCAATACTTCAATCTCTTTAAAAACCAAATCAATATGATAATCCATATCCTTTGAAGCCCTGTTGAAATCACCTTCAATTACTGCATCCAGAATTCCAGTATGGTCTTTTAGTAATAAGCTAAACTTGTTGAAATCCAACAATGTAAGCATCCTTACTCTGTCATATTGTGTATCTGATAGTTGCAGCATTTTCCAGGTATACACCTTATCAGCTTCTTCAAAGAATAATTTATGAAAGAGAATATCATATTCATGGAACTTTATATAATCCTCATCTATTAAGGCTTCTTCCTGTCTTAGCAAGTACTTGCGGCCTTTCTTAATTGAATCATTCGACATTTTTCCTGCAATTTCCCTAATAACTTCCCTTTCCAAGCATTTTCTAATAAAGACACCTTCTTTTACTTTCTTAAGGTCAATCTTGGAAATTATAGTTCCTCTTTGTGCCAGTATTTCAACAAGACCTTCATTTTTCAGTCTTATAAACCCCTCCCTTACCGGGGTTCTACTAACATTTAATACCTTTGACATCTCCGCTTCACTTATTCTCTGTCCAGGCTTTAACTTCCAGTTAATTATTTGTCTTCTTATTTCAGCATAGACATATTCTCCAACGGATGAGTATGTCTTAATATCCTCGCTAGTATTGTTATTCATTTCATCATCTTCCTTATTACATATTTAAATATAACAGCATTATTTTATATTTTAACAATAAATATAAGTACATATATTAACACTACCATACTAGTATGTAAGAGTCAATATCCAAAAGCCATATTGTGCTGCTATCAAAATAATTTGTCATATTTAATTATTTACAGTATTATATAAAAAGCAACTATGTTGCATCATATATTTATCGCTTTAGAAAGCGCATCGTACACAAGAGAGGTTTTCATCGTTGAAAGTTTCTCTTAATGTTTAAAATTACAACTATTCAAGTACTTTTTATATATTAACTTTCTTAGGTACGAAAAATGTAACGAATAAAGGAGAAATAATATGGCTAAAACCACATTAATTGACCAAACATCACTAAAACTAAAAAAATACATAGAAGAGAATAATCTTTCCACAGGGGATAAGCTGCCAAATGAATATGAACTTTCAAATATACTGAATGTAGGCAGAAATACAGTAAGGGAAGCAGTACGGTTCTTAGCTTCAAGAAATATTTTGTCAATACGGCAAGGATCAGGAACATTTATTTCAGAAAATACAGGTATTGTTGATGACCCTTTTGGCTTTTCATTTATATCCAATCAAAACAAACTTGTACAGGATCTAATGGAAATAAGAATAATGATTGAACCTCAAATAGCTGCACTGGCTGCACAAAATTCAACAAGTAAAGATATAAAACATTTGGAAGACCTTTGCAACAATATTGAAAATGCAATAAAAAATAAAGATGATTTTTCAAAGGAAGATGAGCTGTTTCATTCATATCTTGGAAAATGCTCAGGCAATGATGTCATTTCAAAACTAATACCTGTCATAAGTGAAGGAATCAATATTTACGCTACCAGTGTTTCTGAACAAGAATACAGTCAGACTATAATTTCACACAGAGAAATAGTAAAGGCAATAAAAGAAGGTCGTCCAAAGGATGCAGAACAAGCCATGCTTTTTCACCTTCTATATAATAAGAACAGATTCTAACCGTATCATATAAAGGTATTGTTTTTTCATAAATGTTTTAAACATGGGATGACTTTTGAACTTAATGTTGATTTCATTCTTTTTTTGTGGTATTATGACATTATTCATAGGATGAATTAGGAGGTTGAAATGAATAGCACATATGATATACTCATAATTGGAGCTGGAGTTGTAGGAAGTGCAATAACCAGAGAGCTCTCAAAATACAAATTAAAGATCGGTGTATTGGAAAAAAATTTAGACGTATGTAATGAGCAAAGTGGCAGGAATTCCGCAGTTATTCATGGCGGATTTGCATATGATGAAGGTTCTAAAAAAGCAAAATTCTGTATTGAAGGTTGTCTTGGATTCGAAGAACTTGCCAAGGAACTTGACATACCATACAAAAAAACAGGAAAGGTTCTGGTAGGAAATACAAAAGAAGACTATCAGACTCTCTTAAATACAATTGAAGCCGGCAAAAAAAACGGAAGTATAGGATTAAGAATGATTAACGAAAAGGAATTGAAGAAACTGGTTCCTGCAGTCACAGGCAAATTCGCAATGTTGTCTCCCCTTAGTTCAATAATTGATCCTTTCCTATATAATATAGCCCTGGCAGAAAATGCCTG
>NZ_CEZJXU010000169.1:0-4907 GCF_983023055.1 Dethiosulfatibacter sp.
CATTTACAGTGACATTCTTTATTGCTACAGCCTTTTTGCCTTCTTCCATTTCTACAACTCTATCGATGAGCAGGAAAGGGTATCTGTGAGGCAGTACTTTTTCAATATCATTACTACTGTACATAATTAACCTCTTTTGAAAAGCAGTGAAGCATTGTGTCCGCCAAAACCAAGAGAGTTAGAAATGGCATATTCAACATCTGCATCTCTTCCTACATTTGGAACAATGTCAAGATCGCAGTCTGGATCAGGAACCTCGTAGTTTATAGTTGCAGGAATGAAACTGTCTTTTATAGCCATGATTGTAACAATGGCTTCTATTGCACCTGCACCACCGATCAAGTGACCAGTCATTGCCTTGGTAGAACTGAAAGGTACATTTTTTGCGTAATCTCCAAATACATTCTTTACTGCCACAGTTTCAAATTTGTCATTGTATGGAGTAGAAGTGCCGTGAGCATTGATATATGCAACTTTTTCCTTATTAATGCCAGCATCTTCAATTGCTTCATTCATTGCACCTGCAGCTCCTTTTCCTTCTGGATCAGGGCTAGTCATATGGTGTGCGTCACATGTAGCACCATAACCTGCCATTTCTGCATATATCCTTGCGCCTCTAGCTACAGCGTGATCATAGTCTTCCATAATAAGCATTCCAGCACCTTCACCCATTACAAAACCGGATCTTTCCTTGTCAAAAGGTATTGAAGCTCTGTTTTTGTCGGTGGATGTATTTAATGCAGTCATTGAAGAGAATCCAGCTATAGTGGCTGGAGTTACAGATGCTTCAGAACCACCTGCAATCATAATGTCACAAACACCGGATTGAATTTTTCTAAAAGATTCTCCAATTGCATTTGAACCTGATGCACAGGCAGATACAACTGAAAGGTTTACACCTTTTGCTTCAAATCTTATAGCTACAAGACCGGAGGCCATGTTTGAAATTATCATAGGGATAAAGAAAGGGGATACCTTGCTTGGTCCTTTGTTGTGAAGCTTTGCAATTTCTCTTTCAATAGTATTGATTCCACCAACACCACTACCGATAATTACACCGAGTTTTTTGTTGTTGATTTTTTCAAGCTCGAGGCCTGAGTCATCGATGGCCATTTGAGAAGCTCCTATTGCGAATTGACAAAATCTATCCATTCGCTTTGCTTCTTTTTTATCCATAAAGTCCTTAGGATCAAAGTCCTTTACTTCTGCTGCCATCTTTACTGTGAAGTCTGTAGTGTCAAATGCAGTTATTTCATCTATACCACATTTTCCTTCTTTTACAGAACTCCAAAATTTTTCTATTCCGCTACCTATTGGAGATATTACTCCCATACCAGTTATAACTACTCTTCTACTCATGTTTTTCCTCCTACATGTGTAATCCGCCGTCAACGGAGATTACTTGACCTGTAATATATGAAGCTTTTTCAGATGCTAGAAATTCAACTAGATCAGCAATATCTTCTGGATTACCAAGTCTTTTCAATGGTATATTTTTTACTATTTCCTGTTTAGCATCATCAGTCATAGCATCTGTCATTTTAGTTTGAATGAATCCCGGTGCAATAGCATTGCAAGTGATTTTTTTTCTAGCCAGTTCTTTAGCTGTAGACTTGGTCATGCCAATTATTCCTGCTTTTGATGCAGCATAGTTGACCTGTCCAATATTTCCAATCAAACCAATTACAGACGAAATGTTTATTATTCTGCCCGATTTTTGCTTTATCATTTTTTTGCATACATGTTTAATGCAGTTGAATGTACCGCTTAAGTTTATATTTATGACATCATTGAAATCGTCCTCAGACATCATTGTAAGGATCTTATCCCTTGTGATGCCGGCATTGTTGACAAGGACGTCAATTGTGCCAAAGTTGTTTATTGCATCTTTCATCAATGCTTCAGCTTCATCGAATTTTGAGATATCTGCCTGGAATATTCTGGTTTCAACTTCCGCGTTTTCAAATGTTTCTACAAGAGCCTTTAAACTTTCACTGTTGCTGTTGTAGTTCAATACAAGGTTGTATCCAAGAATGTTCATTCTTTTTGCAATGGAGCTTCCAATTCCACCTGAAGCACCAGTTATTACAGCTGTCTTATTTAGATTCATATTAAGCCTCCAGTTTAGACAGGGCTTTTTCCAGAGATGCCATATCTTCAACATTCATGAAGTTTAATTTCCTGTCAATCTTTTTCACAAACCCGCAAAGGCTTTTTCCAGGTCCGATTTCAACGAATGTATCTATACCCATGTCAATCATTTTTCTTATGCTATCTTCCCACATTACTGATGAAGAAACCTGATTCTTAAGATTTGAAAGATACTTATCAGTTTTTTCAACAATCTGGGCATCCACATTTGCTATTACCGGTATGGAAGCTTCATTAAAGTTGATTTTCTTAAGCTCTACTTCAAGCTTTTCAGCAGCAGGGGAGAGCATTGATGTGTGGAAAGGAGCGCTTACAGGAAGTAAAATCGCCTTTTTTGCGCCATATTCCTTTGCAGCTTCGACTGCTTTTTCAACTGCTTCGCTTGCTCCGCCTATTACAATCTGACCAGGACAGTTGAAATTTGCAGCTTCAAGTACTCCGTAGCTACCGAAATCTTCGCAAAGCTTAAGTACATTTTCCCTGTCCATGCCTATTAGAGCGGCCATCTTGCCTTGTCCAGCTGGAACAGCTTCTTGCATGTAGGTACCTCTTTTTTCAACTAACTTAACAGCATCCTTGAAATCCAGTACGCCTGAACAAACAAGTGCGGCATATTCTCCAAGACTGAGTCCAGCAGTAATTTCAGGTTTTATACCTTTGTTTTCTAATATTTTCAAAGCTGCGATACTCATAGTAAGTATTGCAGGTTGTGTATTTCTAGTGAGTTTAAGGTCCTCTTCAGGTCCTTCAAAACACATTTTACTTATATCAAATCCCAAAGCTTCATCGGCAGCGTCAAACACTTCCTTTGCTTCCGGGAAATTGTCATAGAATTCTTTTCCCATTCCAATGTACTGTGCACCTTGTCCGGGAAAAATAAATGCAATCTTATTCATGTTTACTCCTCAAATTTAAAGTTTTTAATGAGTAGAGAAGTACTGCTCATTAAATCTGTTATAATTTCTTCGCATGATTCTTCTTTGTTTATTAAACCTGCAATTTGTCCAGCCATTACGGAACCAGTTTTTATATCGCCATCAACAGCAGCTCTTCGAAGAGCACCTGCCCCTTCTTTTTCAAGTTCTTCAGCTGTAGCTCCATTTTTTTCCATCTTTTTGAATTTAGATGTAAGTCGGTTCTTGATGCTCCTTACTGGATGACCTGTTTTTCTTCCGCTAACAACTGCATCAGTATCCTTAGCACCTAATATCGCTTCTTTGTAATTCTGGTGAACATTACACTCATAGGCAGTTAAAAAACGTGTACCAACCTGAACGCCTGAAGCGCCAAGCATAAGTGCGGCAGCGAAACCTCTAGCATCGGCGATGCCGCCTGCAGCTATTACTGGTACATCGATAGCATCTACAACCTGGGGAACAAGAGACATAGTAGATAACTCTCCAATATGTCCGCCGGCTTCTGTACCCTCGCATATTACCCCATCAGCTCCAATTTTCACAAGCCTTTTAGCAAGTGTTGTCGTAGGAACAACTGGGAACACTTTTATACCTTTGCTTTTCCATAAATCCATATATTTTCCAGGGCTTCCCGCACCGGATATGATAACCGGAACCTCGAGAAATGCCGCAGCTTCAGCAACGGCATCTTTGAAAGGACTCATAAGCATTATGTTTACACCAAATGGCTTATCAGTAAGTTTTCTTATTTTGTAAACCTGTTCTTCTAGATACTCAACAGGAGCATTACCTGCAGCGATTATTCCTAACCCGCCTGCATTAGAAACTGCACCAGCCAGTTCGGCATCTGAAATCCAGGCCATACCACCTTGGAAAATAGGATATTTGATGTCTAACAATTTACATAGTTCTAAATATCCCATGTCAGGCACCTATTAGTTAATTTTTGTGTCTATGAATGCTACAATATCCTTAACTGTTACAAATTTAGGATAGTCTTCTTCAGGTATTTCGATGTCAAAAGCTTCTTCAAGGTTTATCACTACCTCAGCAAGGTCTAATGAATCTGCATCTAAGTCATCCTTCAAGTTGTCAGTAAGTTTTACCTCTTCATCCAATCCCAATTCTTCTACCAATATTGCTTTTACTTTTTCAAAAGTCATTTTCTATTCCTCCATAGTATATTATTTTTATTTTTAATTTTTTATTTAATTTGACAATCAAAGTATATTATTAGTGATTGCTATTGTCAATAAAAAACTTTGATATTCAAAGTATATTGAGGGGAGTGGAGGGTACATGTATTCTTGTGACTGGTTTTCGGCAACTATTAAGAAATTCTTAAGAAAGTTAATATTAAATATATTTATACTTTACAGAGATGCCAATTCAAATATTCACAGGTTTATAGTATAATAAATCTATACAATCATTAGAAAGGGGTATGCTATGTCAAAGACTATAAAAACCTTAATTGTATTAATAATAATCTTTCTTTTGGGAATTATGGCCAATGATATTGTTAATGGTTCAGGATCTCAGAGTCATTATGGAGCAATAGAGGACCCTATTCAGGAAGATGTAATAGGCGAATCTTTCGTAAAGATAGAGTCGGGAGGAAATACCTACAAGCTGACTAAAAAAGCAAGCTATAATATAGAAGCAGTAGTGAAAAGCAAAAAGAAATATACGAGAGACTTGAGCTCCGTAATTTCAAATTACGATTTTGCCCTTGCCTGGGGTGAACTTAATGAACCTGATATTGACGAGCACATAGATTATTCTCAGTCGGGAAGATGGTACTATTACAAGTACGACTCGGGAACTCCTGTAGCCAAA
>NZ_CEZJXU010000170.1:0-4879 GCF_983023055.1 Dethiosulfatibacter sp.
AAGACTTGAAAGTTAAAGGAAGCTCTGCTCCCATTAAACAGGGAACAAAGGTAAAAAACATAAAACTTGTTGATGGAGACCACAATATAGACTGCAAGATTGACGGTTTTGGAGCCATGAGTCTTAAATCAGAATTTGTAAAAAAGATATAACAAAAAGTGTATGACATTTAACAATGCCATACACTTTTTTATTTGGGAAATCTAATCTGTACCCTTCAAAAAAGTTAAATCTGTATATTTCTAAGAGTACAAAATCAGGATATAGTATAAGAAGATAAAAATTTCAGGAGGATTATTGTGGAAAGAAATGAACAAATCAAACAAAGAACCAAAATAAATGATATTACACTCAACGGGATGCTTATAGCCATCGTCTTTGTATCAACCTACTTTATACAAATAAAACTGCCTATATCAGTAAACGGTGGTTTAATACATCTTGGAAATGTGGCACTGTTTTCAATCGCCATATTATTCGGACCAAAAAAAGGTGCAATGGCCGGTGCATTTGGCATGTGTCTTTTTGATCTAATGTCAGGATGGGTTGCATGGGCTCCATTTACCTTCGCTGTTAGAGGAATCATGGGGTTTATAATAGGCTATATAGCACATAAAAATGGCAAGAAAGGCAATAGTCTTATAAACAATGTATTCGGAATTATACTTGGCGGACTATGGATGATTGCAGGATATTATGCTACAGAAGGACTCCTCTACGGAAACTGGATTGCTCCAATTACTTCTATCCCCGGAAATATAACCCAGATTGCTTTAGGTATCATGGTGGGAGTTCCATTTGCAGCAGCAGTAAAGAAAACCAATATAATCTAGGAGGCCAGTAATGAAAACTTTGCTTTTAATGACACCCGGACCTACTATGATCAGTCAGGATTCCATTAATGAGACAGCCAGAAACAGGACAAACCCAGACCTTGATATGGATTTTTTCACACATTACAAGGATACTGCAAATAAATACAACAAGATAATCGAATCAAAGGTGGATTCTTTCATAATGAGCGGCGAAGCCATTCTAGGTCTTGAGGCTGCATGCGCCTCATTAACAGAAAGTGGAGACAGGGTCCTTTGTATATCCAATGGGATTTTCGGTGATGGATTTGCTGATTTTATCAAAATTTATGGTGGTGAACCGGTATTCTTCAAAGGAGACAGGAAAAGAGACATCGATATTTTAGAACTTGAAAATTTTCTAAAGAAGGATAGTAACTTTAAATATGCAACCCTTGTCCATTGCGAGACTCCATCAGGCATAACGAACTCCATTGAAGATATATGCAGGCTCTTGAAAAGTTATGAAATAATATCCGTAGTGGACTCGGTATCTGCAATCGCAGGTGAACCAGTGAAATTCGATGAATGGAATATCGATATTCTACTAGGAGGTTCCCAAAAATGTCTCTCATACATACCTGGTCTTACCCTAATCACTGTTAGCAACAAAGCATGGCACGTTATCGAGTCTAGAAAAACTCCAGTATCAGGATTCTACTGCAATCTTGGAATATGGAAGAATCTTTATGAAACAACGTCTTTTCCATATACTCAATCCACGCAGCTGATATACGGACTTAACAAAGCAATTGATAAAACCCTCTCTGTGGATTATGTTAAAATCCATAAATCATTTGGAGAAATGACGCGAAAGGCAGTAGTTTCTTCAGGTCTTGAACTTTATGCTGAAAATGGATATTCAAATACAGTAACCACAATAATGCTTCCAAAAGATATTACTTTCAATTCTCTATTCGAGAAAATGAAAAGCAAGGGTGTGCTTATTGGTGGTGGTTTCAACTTCCTCGAAAACAAAATTTTCAGGCTTGGCCATATGGGCGAGAATAACAGCAATGAAAATCTCATTGAAGTTATGAAGGCACTTGATGAATCTTATGAAGAACTGGGAATAATTCTTGCTTCTTCACTTGAGAAAAATTTTGAAAAACAGATTTAAAAATAGTATTAATAAAATACAAACTAAAACAGACTCAAAAGACTGGTAGTTAACCGGCTTTGAGTCTGTTTTTTATTTATATCATAATGGATATTATATTTCTATACAATGCTTAGAGCATGTTCAATATCTTCAATAAGGTCTTCAACATCCTCAATACCTATGGATATACGTATCATATCAGGAGTGATACCTGAAAGTAATTGTTCTTTTTCCGAGAGCTGCTGGTGGGTGGTGGTGGCAGGATGAATTACTAATGATTTTGCATCAGCTACATTTGCAAGTAAAGAAAATATCTCAAGACTTTCTATGAATTTCTTTCCTGCATCAACTCCACCTTTTATTCCGAAGGTGAATATAGATCCTGCGCCCTTGGGAAGATATTTTTCAGCCAGT
Source organism: Dethiosulfatibacter sp. (assembly GCF_983023055.1). Classification (NCBI taxonomy): domain Bacteria; kingdom Bacillati; phylum Bacillota; class Tissierellia; genus Dethiosulfatibacter; species Dethiosulfatibacter sp. The sequence goes on from NZ_CEZJXU010000170.1 coordinate 2,368, forward strand.
TCATTATATTTATTGTCCTTTAGTCCTGGATAATTGACCCAAGTCACCTTTTCATGTCCATTCAGATAATTTGCTATCTTACTTGCATTTGATACATGTTTTTCAACCCTTAAAGAAAGTGTTTCAAGTCCTTGCAAAAACATAAATGAATTAAATGGACTTATTGCAGCGCCTGTATCTCTTAAAAGCTGCACCCTCATCTTTATTATATAAGCTAAAGGTCCTACTGCATCAGTATATACTATACCATTGTAACTCTTGTCCGGTTCAGTCATTCCTGGAAATTTACCGCTTCCTACCCAGTCGAAATTGCCAGAATCTATAACAACTCCTCCGATAGATGTACCATGTCCACCAATAAACTTGGTTGCAGAATGAACAACTATGTCCGCACCATGCTCTATAGGTCTGCATAGGTATGGTGTGGCAAAGGTATTGTCAACAATAAGAGGGATTTTATGTTTATGGGCAATCTTTGCAACCTCTTCAATGTCTACGATATTAATGGTAGGGTTGCCGATTGTCTCTATATATATTGCCTTTGTTTTTTCATTAACGGCATTGTCAAAATTTTCCAGTTTATCCGGATTAACAAAAACAGTGTTTATTCCATATTTTGGCAAAGTAGCTGAAAAAAGATTGTATGTTCCACCGTAAAGGGTGCTGGCTGCAACTATTTCATCTCCTGCTCCAGCGATGTTCATGACTGCATATGTTATAGCTGCAGACCCTGAAGCTACTGCAAGGGCTCCAACTCCTCCCTCCAACATAGCCATCCGCTTTTCGAAAACATCAGTTGTTGGATTCATTATCCTTGTATAAATATTACCCATTTCCTTCAAGGCAAATAGATCTGCCGCATGGTCCGCATTGTTAAAAACATATGATGTAGTCTGATAAATGGGTACTGCTCTTGACCCTGTTGTTGGGTCTGGCTCTTGTCCACCGTGGACCTGCAAGGTATCAAATTTCAATTTCTTTTCATTCATGATTTTCCTCCAATTATTTATCTTATTTTATATCAAGTTTTTTTAGTCAGTTCTTCAAGTGTCATTGATTTCAGCTTTTGTTCTATAGCTTCATCTATTTTATCCCATAGGTTTTCCCTTATACAATCCCGTAATACATTAGTCTTAAGAGGATATTCGATTATATTCAAGTCTCCTTCCAGTTCCACCAAAACATCATATACCTTTATGTTTATATAGTCATAATTAAAGAAATATCCTCCCTTTGCACCTTTAATACTCCTTACTATACCCATCTTTTTAAATATAAAAAAAATCTGTTCCAGATATCCCTTGGATATCTTCTGCCTATTTGCAATATCCTCAAGGTTTATCGGACCATCTTCCCTATTTTTTATGAGATCTATCAAGGCTCTCAACCCATATCTGCTCTTAGTAGACATTTTCATGCTTTTCACCTCTCAACTACATAATTTCCCAAGATACTCTATTGTTATTTCATCGGATGTAATATTTATTACATCTCTCAAATCCATCCATAACATCCTTGTTGCACATTCTTCCAAAAGCTCACAGCTTTTATTTTCCAAGCATTCCACCGGTTCAAGGTCTCCTTCGACAGCCCTTATGATTTCTCCTGCTGTAATAGTTGATGCATCCCTTCCAAGATAGTATCCTCCCGAAGGACCTCTGATGCTTTTAACAATGTCCTTCTTCTTCAGGTTCATAAAAATCTGTCTCAAGTAGTTTTCAGAAATATCCAATCTCTCGCTTATATTTATAAGGCTTTCATGCTCAATAGTTGAATTGATATAAAGATCAACTACAGCTTCCATTGCATAAAGACTTTTTGTGGTTATCTTCATAAGTCACTCCTTAAATTTTTCCTAATCATTATAAAACATATTAACTTACTAATGATTATATCCTGTTATTACGATTTTGCAACAATTATTTTACTATTACTCAAAAAGACTTCATTTCCACAAAAGGAAATGAAGTCTTTTTATTGTTTTTATTCCTTAATTATTTCGTGTTCCAGAGACTCCTTGAACTCTTTGTAGAGTTCCTCGGCCTTTTCCTTAAACTCCTGAGGTATCTCCACATAACCCCATCCCATGGTCATTTCAAAAATTCCGTCATAGGCAAGGCTATGGGTTTCAATTAGGTCGTAACTTATGTTTTCCTCGTCAAGAATATTGGTAAAAATGTCCGCTTCAAACTTGTTTTCAATACTTAGTCTAATAGTATCCATCATCCATCCTCCAATTTGTCTGACTTGTATTTCCTTACTTATATTATACACCTTTTTAATATGATAAAACAACTCTGCCTCGTCATCCAGTACACAGCGGCCACATCGCGTTAGACGCGAAGCGGATAGTGTACAAGGGAATATTGCCAGCATGAAAAGTTATCCTTAACCGTAAAATACCAATGATTCAAGGTATTTAATCATCAAGAAAATCGATGAATGTCCTTGTTGCCGCTGAAATATATCTGTCTTTCTTCCATACCAGTCCTATATTGATATCTATGGGGTT
>NZ_CEZJXU010000171.1:0-4876 GCF_983023055.1 Dethiosulfatibacter sp.
TGGCATACAACCTGGTGGAAAACAAGCTTTACAATGAAATGGAAAATGCAGTTGTGGAGCACAGCAATTTTGGGAAATGCATGATTGTTAGAAGTATTAAAACCGAGAAAGGTAAGACCATAATAGTCAATACTCAATTGGGCTGTTACCGGTTGGAAAATTAAATGAGAATGAAAGTATTGTTTGTAGCATTAAACAGCAAATATTCACATGTGAACCTGGCAGTGAGATATTTGAATAACAGAATAAGTGATATTGAAGGAATTGAATCGGAATTCCTTGAATTTACAATAAACCAGAAGAAAGATTATATTCTTTGGGAAATTCTTGAATCTAAGGCTGACTTTGTATGTTTTTCTTCATATATATGGAATATAAATGAAATACTGTCGCTGTCGGAATCTTTAAGAAGGGGAAGCAAGGATATGAGAATTCTTCTGGGCGGACCTGAAGTTACCTTTGAATCTATAGAACTTATGAATGACAATGATTTCATTGACTATATAATTAAAGGAGAGGGAGAACTTCCAGTTCATGAGTTTTTCGAGAAGTTGTCATCAGACGAAAATATTGAAACTATCAAGGGTCTAACCTATAGAATGAATGGATTAGTATTGGAAAATGAAAACTATGGACCCATTGAAGACATATCCATCCTTGACTACCCTTATGAAGAAGGGGAAAACTTTAAAAACAAGTATGTTTATTATGAAAGTTCCAGGGGATGTCCTTTTAACTGCAGCTTTTGCATATCTTCAAGCATCAATGGAGTAAGTAATCTTACGCTTGAAAGGGTGAAGGAGGATTTGGACAAACTGCTGAAAACAGAAGCCAATGTTATAAAGTTTGTAGACAGGACCTTCAATACGGACAGGAAGAGAGCTGAAGAAATAATAAATCATATAGTTAATAATAATCAAAAGGGAATGAAGATACATTTTGAAATAACAGCGGAACTTCTTGACGATAACATGATTTCACTTATAAATAGTTTGCCTGAAGACATGTTTCAGTTTGAAATAGGTGTGCAGTCAACAAATCCAAACACATTGAATGAGGTAAACAGGAAATCCGACATCAACAAGCTAAAGGATGTTGTAGAAAGGATAGGAGCAGGAAACAATGTGCACAGACATTTGGATCTTATAGCGGGACTTCCGGAAGAAGATATGGAATCCTTTGGAAAATCTTTCAATGACGTGTATAATATGAAGATAGAAAAAATTCAGCTTGGATTCCTGAAGGTTCTAAAAGGTACTTCAATAAGGGAAAATGCAGAGAAATACGGAATAGTATACAAGAAAACTGCTCCCTATGAAGTAATAAAAACAGATTTCATGTCTGACAGGGAACTTCTGTATCTAAAAAAGATAGAAGATCTGGTAGATATTTTCTATAACGAGCATCATTTTATAAACTCTATTGAAAAACTTATGACAATGTATGAACCCTTTGATTTTTTTAAAACCTTTTGCAGTTACTGGATCAGAGAAGGTCTATTTGATAGGCCAAGCAAGAAATCAGATATGTATGGTGTTCTTAACGAATTTGCTTTAAAAGTATGCAACCTGGATATACGTGATGAACTTAGGGATGACTTTTTATTAAACGAGAGAAATCTTGACATGCCGGCTTTTTTCCAAGGAGTTAATGAAAAGGAATGTTTAAAGCTTAAGCACGAACTATTGAAGAGTGAAAACTTCAGAGAGAAATACTTTGAAGGTAATGACAATATTCAAAATAAGAAGCTTGTAAACCGATTCAGACTGGTAAGGATTAATGATAGATATTATGCATATGTTTACGGGGACAAGAGAAATATATTTTCAAGAAGTATAAAAACAGACGTTACTGATATTTTGGAGGAAGAATTAAATGACATTTTATGATGAGATTAGAATACTGAGAGAGAAAAAACTTGAATTTGTACCCTTTGTAACTTTAAAGAAAGGTGCGGAGATTCCAGTAATGGAAGGAAATTTCGTACTGGACAGGGAATTGGAAATCCCCTTGCTTCTTGAAGACTTTATTAATGATGTAAAGGAATCTACTGTAAATGAAGGATTGAGTATGGAAAATATATGTACTGGAATGTGCTTCATGCTTGGAGCAGATCCTGAGTTTATATACCATGACTATTATCTAGAAATATTGAACAAGTCAAAAGCCAATCTTCAGTCATATATAATTCACCTCATAAACAAGTTTGGTGAAAAGCTGGAGTATTCAGTAATATTTGCACTTGCTCTTGTTGAAATAGAAACCAGTGCAAGAAATCTCTTCATTCTAGGAAGCTGTCTTGAAAATCTGGCTAAAGATCATTCAGACAAGAAAAACAGTAAGAAATCCGAGATATTCTTTGATGAGGCTGTAAAATACTACCATAGCAGCTGCGATGAGGAAGAGAATTTCACACTGTCTCTTTACAAGCTTGGCTTCTACTACCGAGGACTCGGTCAGTATGTGAGGGCCAAGGACTATTGGGATAGATTTATGGAGCATGACCAGGATTCTGTAAGGATAGAGGAAGTAAGAACAGAAAATGAATCGCTTGAAAAGCTTGTGGATTATGAAATAGGATATAGCTATGTCCTTGACGGCAACACTGAAGACGGTCTGGAGAAACTTCTTCCTCTTGTGGAATATTTCCCGGATTGGTGGAATCTATTGTTCGTCATTGGACTTGCCTTTAGACAAAATTTGGAATACGAAATTGCGTCGGATTATTTCAAAAATGTATTGTTCATGAAAGCGGACCAGAAAGAAGCTTTGAACGAGCTGGCTATCTGCTATCTAAACATGAATAAATTCAAGGAAGCTGAGGAGATTCTTGACAATGCCATAATATTGTCTGAGAACAACAGTGAGCTTTTGGCAAACAGATCTGTTTCAAGGATATATCTGGACAAGATAAAAGAAGCGGAAGAAGATATAGACAAGGCTTTGGAAATAAATCCCAATGACGAGATTGCAATAAACATAAAAAAAGAAATAGAGAAGATGAAATAGTATGAAAGATAGTAAGGATATAAGGAAAAAGCGGATAATATCATCTGCTGCTTTATTTGTATTTTTAATTTTCATGTTCGTCTTAAATAATAAAACATCTGAAAAGAAATTTTCAGGTGTTTATTTGAATGGAGTTTTAACGGGTGATAGTGAAAGCTTTCTTCAGGCGGACAACAATATCTTTCTTTCAGTTGAATTTCTGGAAAACAATGACCTCCTGGATATCTTTTTTAGTGATGAAGAGGAACTTATCCTAATATATGATGACATGAAGACATATACAGTAGATTTAACAAAGAATAAAAGGACTGTCTGGTACAATAAGGACTCAAAAGTATTTTTGAATTCCAATTATATCAAGAACAAGATGAATGGTAAATACAACATAACTGTATTTGAGGACCTGATGTTTATTGAAGACGTCTATTCCGAAATATCAAATGAAAGAAAAATCAGGCTCTATAGAGAAGAAAGTACAAGAAGTGAAAAAATAGTAAATATAGAAGAAGGAAGTATTTTAATTAAATATAACAAGACAGGGAACTGGTGTTTAGTGAGATATGGTGACAAGATAGGCTATGTTAAGGACAACTATCTGAAATCAATGAAATCTTATTTTGAAACAAACTTTTTGCAAAATATCAACAAAAAGAAGATAGTATTGGCATGGGATTTTTTCTCAAGGGAACCTTCTGAGTTTAAAGAAGAAGATATATATCCTGGAATGAATGTCATATGTCCTACCTGGCATCATCTAAAAGAAGATACCCTTGAATTTTCAAACTGGTACATGGAAGAATATATTGACTATTACAATGAGAATAAAATCGAAGTATGGGGCACTTTTTCCAATTCCTTTGATCCTGACTTGACCTCTGATGTAATGAAGGACAGGGAAGGAAGGAGTGATATTGCTGGAAAGATTGCAGACATGGCTGTGGGAAACGGCTACAAGGGAGTCAATATTGATTTTGAAAACATATATCTAAAAGACAAGGAAAATCTTGCTGCTTTCTTTAGGGAATTGTATATGAGACTTAAGAAGGAAAATATTCTAATGTCTGTTGATGTTACGGTTCTTTCGAAAAGTGAGAACTGGTCCATGTTTTATGACAGAAAGACGATAGGTAGGTATTCAGATTATGTAGTCCTAATGGCTTATGATGAAAGAACTCTTCCTGAACACGGCATAGGATCAATTGCATCTCTATCATGGGTTGAAAAGGGAGTGACAGGGTTGATGGAATATGTGCAGAGTGAAAAGATAATATTAGGCCTTCCTTTTTATACAAGGCTCTGGGAAACAATAGAAACCGAAAATGGAACAGTTTATGACGTGACATCTTTGAGATTGACTTCTGCAGACAGGTTTGTAACGGAAAACAACTTTGAATTTGAATATGATGAAGAGACGGGCCAGAACTATGGAGAGAAAACTATAGACAATATACATTACCAGATATGGATAGAGGATGAAGTATCCTTAAAGAAACGGTTGGAACTTGTAGAGAATTACAATCTCAATGGAGTGGGTGTATGGAGTCTTAATTACAGTAAAAAAACTATGTGGAAACTAATAGAAAACTTTTTTGAAAACTTGTAAAAAAAGCGTTGACAATTATAGTATAAATCCCTATAATGATAAAGCACTCACGAAAGAGAAGTGCAGAAAATGAAGCCCGAAAGAAAAAATTGATAAATATTAAAAATAACAATTGACAATTGAAGGGTAAATCATTATACTGATAAAGCGCCTCAAAAGAGGAGCGAAAGACATTAAAAGAAACGACTTAAAAAGAGAAAAAAGAAGCGAAAAAAGTTTTGAAAAACTTATAAAAAACGGTTGACACAGATAAGCGAGAGTGGT
>NZ_CEZJXU010000172.1:0-4844 GCF_983023055.1 Dethiosulfatibacter sp.
TATTTCCCGCTGCCTGATGTTTTTGGTTTTATATAGCCATAGATGTTCAGCTCATCGGTTGGAAGATAGGTGCTCCTGTCTGTAAAGAGGTATTTCCAGTAGTCGTTTGAAGCCTGTGAAAACACTGGACCTGGTTCTCTGATTCCGTCATATTCCATATAGTATGGATAGAAGGATTTCATGGACCGCATGACAAAATCGCCGTATCCTTCAGCTCTTATTGTTGCATAGTCTATATAGTCGTTGGGATCATCTTCATATTTAAAAGAAGTGGTTCCGTCGCTGTTTGTTTTTCCCTTAAACTTCTCATTTACAGTTATTTCAGCATTTGTTACAGCTTCATTTGTCTTGTTGTCGAGTATCCAGAAGAAATGCTCATCTTCGAACTTGCTGTTGTAAACCAGAAGGTCATTTACATGTATATAGGTATAGTAGCTGTATTCCTTGTAGCTGATTCTTGCCATATAGTATCCCTGGTCAAGGGTTTCTGGTATATCGAATGAATGAATTGAATACCAGCCTATTTCTGTACTTTCTGGTTTTGACACGAAGGAGGTCACAGGTTCAAGGTATTCAGGTACCTTATTGCTGAAATTCTCATAGACATTGTCAAAGGAGAAAGTTTTGTCGTACTTCTTAAGGTCCTTTATGAAATCATTGGTGCTTTTAAAGCTGTATATATCAACATTGTAGTCATAGCCTATTGCATCCCTGTATACATTGGCTGTAATGAAATGGTTCTGACTAGTGGTGAAGTAGTTTACAGCATTGTCGATATTCATGAGTATATTTCCTTCTCTAGACTGGGTTGTGAAGGTGAAGATATAGTCTGCTCCTAGTTCAAGCTGACTGCCTGTGACATTTGCTCCGGCCTTTATGGTTACGGTATATACAGTATCAAGAGATAGAAGTACGTCGGGAACGAAGATCATTGAATAACCGTTTGAGGTGAAGCTACCCTTTGTTTCAGGCTGTATTTCGAAAGATTCTTCGAAGTTTTCAATATTTTTGTGTGAAAACATTACTTCTATTCCAGTGTCTATTGGAATATATGTTGACTTGTTGCCTGGAATGGAACCTATTACCTTAAGCTCTTTCTTGGTCTGAAATGCCCAGGAAAGGTCGTAGCTCTTTTCCTGATTTAATAGGGACACCTTGTAGATGGAATCCTTTTTAAGTTCATTCTTAGGCTTGATGACAAATTCTTTGTCCGATGTTTTTTCGATGTCGTAATTTATTTCTGGGGAAATATTTATGGAGCTTTTGAGAAAATCCACAGATACATCGTTCCTGGATTTGACTATGAATTCAGTGTCCGTGGTAATGCCGGCAGAATCTGAATTGGAAGCAAAGACAGCAAAATCCCATTCTCCCAGATCGCCAATGTTTCCAGTGTTGATCTGGTCAATATCCGGGTTCTTCGGTCCACAGGATGTGACAACCATTGAAAGACATAGTAAAACTGCAATAATTTTTAATTTCAAAACAATCACCTCTTCTATTATTTGTTTTATATAAATATAGACGATAAATATGTATTAATGTTCCAAGACACAGTAGAAACCTCCATGCTGGACATGGAGGCTCGACTGGAGGATTATAATGAAAAAAATCGGAATAGATTAGTTAATATTCAAACTACCTGATATGGTTGAAACCTTAATTTGATAGGTCCCATTACCACTTGTTGCTGTAATATCCTTGTTTGATATTTTTTCTATGTTTATGTCCACATTGGAATTGAAGTCTCCGCTGACAGTATTGTAGGAAAGTCTGTAGTCTGGAGTTCCACTTATTCTTATTGATGCATCGCCTGAGACTGTGGACATGGTTATATTTCCATTTAAATTGTCAAGGCTGAGATTAAGATCGCCGGAAGTTGAACTGAGTTCCACTGCATCAACCTGGCCTAGAAGAACTATTGATCCGGATACTGAGCTGGAATCAAGTTCTATGCCTGTTAAATCGTTAATATCTGTTTTTCCTGAAGTAGTACTAAGGTCTGATACACTTGATGTTACATTGTTAATGTTCAAGTCTCCGCTTACAGCTGAAAGGTTCAGACTGTCTATTTTCATATTGCTTATGTAAATATTTCCCGACACTGTTGACAGGCTAAGGTCTTCAAGTGTCAGTCCTTCAGATGAAATAAGTCCTGAAACAGTTGAGCAGTCCATGTCCTTCATATATTCTTCAGGTACTGCAATTCTAAGAATTAGTTCATTTTCTGATGTTTTTAAATCCAGCATTGATTCCTGTGTTTTTATTGTGACTGAGTCGTCGGAAGCTTCTACAATTAGCTTTGGTTCGTAGTTTGCCTTTAGGGTCCCGGTCAGTGTTACAAGGAACTGGTCACCTTCAACTTTTACTATTGTTATTTCCTTAACAGAGGCCTTTACATCTACCGAGTCTATTGTGCCGTAGTTGAAGGAATTGCTTTCGTCCATATTGTATGTTTTGTAAAAAATGCTGTTAATTGGATTGTAGGACCACATGCATCCTGTAGAGATGAGAGAAATTATGAGAATTATTGCCAGGAGCAGGTGTAGTTTTCTTTCTTTCATGATTACACCCCGTTTATATCTTTAATTTTTGGTAGTCAAGACGTTTAACACAACATAGTTGCTTTGTCTTACCAATATAATATACCCTGGAGTTAAAGGAATGATTAATCAAATATTAGAATTCAATTAGTAATATACATTTATTATACCATAAAATTAAAGTTTTTCTTTATTATTTCCTCTAAAAAGGTTATAATTATTGTTTGGATAGATTACCTTCGAATCGCAATTCTTGGAGGTTTAAATATAAATGGACAGATATGGAATTCATACAAGAAAGCAGCTCTGCTGCGTTAAATAGGTCACAGCGACATAGTCGCGTTAGATGCAAAGCGGATAGTGACCATAGCATTTATTAAGATGTGAAAGAAAATAAATAAGATGTGTTTGAAAGACGGATTTTGAACATGAAACAAGGAGTATAAAAGTGATAACAGTAACTAATGTAGGATTAAGCTTTGGAGGGCAACAGCTTTTCAAGGAGGTAGAATTAAAATTTACACCAGGCAACTGCTACGGTGTAATAGGTGCAAATGGTTCGGGAAAATCAACTTTTCTCAGGATACTTTCAGGAGATATAAGTCCTGGAACAGGAGAAATACACATAACTCCGGGAGAAAGACTTGCAGTTTTGAAGCAGGACCATTACGAATATGACAAGTTCAATGTACTGGAAACAGTAATAATGGGACACAAGAGACTTTATGACATAATGAAGGAAAAAGATGCAATATATATGAAGGAAGACTTCACAGATGAGGACGGAGTAAAGGCTGCCGAGCTTGAAGGCGAATTTGCAGAACTTAACGGATGGGAAGCTGAAACAGATGCAGAGAAGCTTCTGATGGGTCTGGGAGTAGAAAAAGTAGACTACGACAAGAACATGGAAGACATCGCAGCCGCAGACAAGGTTAAGGTGCTTTTGGCACAGTCACTGTTTGGAAACCCGGACATACTTCTAATGGATGAGCCTACCAACCACCTTGACTTCAGAGCAATAAACTGGCTTGAAGAATTTCTTTTGGAATATGAGAAAACAGTAATAGTAGTATCACACGACAGGCACTTTTTGAACAAGATATGTACACATATGGTTGATATAGATTTCAAGAAGGCAAAGATGTATGTAGGAAACTATGATTTCTGGTATGAATCAAGTCAACTTATGACAAGACTTCTAAAGGATCAGAACAAGAAGAAGGAAGAAAAGATGAAGGAGCTTCAGAACTTTATCGCAAGGTTTAGTTCAAATGCATCAAAGGCAAAGCAGGCAACATCGAGAAAGAAGCTTCTTGACAAAATTACCCTGGACGACATTCAACCTTCATCAAGAAAATATCCATTCGTAGGGTTTACTCCTGAAAGGGAGGCTGGAAAGGATATACTTGAAGTAGAAGGTCTTTCAAAGACTATAGATGGCGTGAAGATTCTTGACAATATTTCCTTTACTGTAAACAAGGGTGACAAGATAATCATCCTCAGCAAGAACGAGGCTGCAAGGTCAACGCTGTTCAAGATACTCATGGGTGAAATGGAACCGGACTCGGGAACATACAAGTGGGGAATTACAACCAAGAGAGACTATCTGCCAAAGGACAACGGTGAATTTTTCGATGGAGTGACGATTAATCTTATAGACTGGCTTAGACAGTTTTCTGCGGAAAAATCAGAAGCATTCATAAGAGGATTTCTTGGAAAGATGCTCTTTTCCGAGCAGGAACCTACAAAACAGGTTTCAGTACTATCAGGAGGAGAAAAGGTTAGATGCATGTTCTCCAAGCTAATGGTTTCAGGAGCAAATGTCATAATTCTTGATGAGCCTACAAACCACCTTGACCTTGAATCCATTCAGGCCGTGAACGATGGTCTTGTGGCCTTTAAGGGAACCATGCTCTTTACATCCCACGACCATAGGTTCATAAACACCATAGCAACAAGGGTGATTGAAATAACACCAAATGGAATATATGAGACATTAAATTCATTTGATGATTTCTTGAATGACAATGATCTTCAAAAGAAAATCGATAAAATGTACAAATAAAATAAACAAAAGCTTATAAATACTAGACTGTGGAAATCTGATTTCCGCAGTCTTTTGTTGTTTAGCCTTATTTAAAGAAACTTTCTTTCGCATCTTAATAAATGGTTTGGTCACTATCCGTTTCACATCTAACGCGACTATGTCGCTGTGACCTATTTAACGCAGCGTAACTGCTTTCTTGTAGTCTAAGAAAGTTAAAAATGCGTAATCCCTTGAAGCGTTGGTATTACGCCGTT
>NZ_CEZJXU010000173.1:0-4840 GCF_983023055.1 Dethiosulfatibacter sp.
TCGTTTTACTTTCTTGTGATTTCTATAATACCTGTATCTCCATCAACTATTACATAATCGCCTGTTTTAATTAATTCACAGGGGTTTTGATCTTCTGGGAAGTCTACAACCGTTGGCACCTTGGATATAGCTATTGCCACTCCTGAACTTGAATCGATCCTATTGAATATCAATGCCTTTGGACCTGCTCCAGCAGCCCTGGCAGCTCCAAAGAAGCAGGACCAGCCATTTGAACCTCTGCTGCCGGGAAGGACAAATATAGTATCTTTCAATGATTTTCCCTTATGTAAATGGTTATGCTCTATTATAACTCCAGTCTTTGGGTCGAATCCGCCATATCCCTCTATGCTGTCGGGACATACCATAGCAGTTCCTTCAACCTTTCCAGGCATAACACCTCTACCCTTTATTGTTATTTTTTCCATCTTTGGTCAGCCTCCCATTTTCCCGATATTGCAGCATCGAGACATGCTTTCACATCTCCAAAATATATGTCTGCCTTGGATTTATTTCTAAGGTTTTTGCACATTTTATAGCTGTCAAAAACCATTCCGTGGTACTTGCCTATGTATTCAGGTCCTATGGTAGGAGGGCAGGAGTCAGTAAATATATATCCGCCGGCACTTTCTATAGTCTCCAGATATCCGTTGACTTCTGCCATATGTTTTATTGGATATGATGTCCAAAGACCTAGGTGGACTTTTTCACATATTTTTTTGTCTTTCAAATATTCAGCTATTTCCTTAATGTTGTTTATATCGAGATGTGGACAGCCAATACTAACGAAATCTACTTCATTTTCAGTTTCATCGCAAATATCCATGTATAGGTCCTTCATCATTTTATCAGTAATTGTAATTGTTCCTTTCGACTCATTTCCCTTAAATGCTATTTCCTGTGTCAAAGCTTCAGGTGTATATCCTACGATATGGCAAAGTTCGCAATTGCTTGTAATTGCCACTGAAGTCATCATTTGTCTTAGCTTGTCGAAGGTTATTCTTTTCAAGTTTCCTACAACTACAGGCACTCCACCGTAGGGAAGATTTTTTCCTATTACTGCACCCAGAATGTCGAATTCCTGCTTTGTTTCCACGGGAGTATCAACAACAAAGAGATGGGTACCTCCTCTGTTTTCTTCAACATGCATTCCCCATTTTGGAGTTCTTCCACATATTGATGACCAAAAGGCAGCTTCTATTCCGTCAGCGTTACATCTTGCTCCGAAGAGGGAATTGCCAATTGTTGTAACTCCTGATTCAGTAGTTACGAAATGCTCTCCCATTGCTGGTATCCATCCGTTAAGATAGGGTGTGCAAGTATTAGCAATTATTACTCCTGCCTCAGAAGCCATTTTTAGATAATCAAGGTTCAGCTGATATTTTTCCTTTGTTACATTGAATTCTTCGTGGCAATTCATGTCGCATACACAAACGCAGGACTGTGTGAAACAGTCTGAATCCGTTTCGTTGAAGGGGATGACTTCATCTACACCCAGGTTAATCTTTGAAAATGTCTCCTGGGGATTCTTGATATTCACTACATCAAGATAGCTGTGTGCACCGCAGTATACTGTTGCCTTTGTTATTTCACACAGTTCTTCAGCGCCCAGTATTCTTGCATAATCGATTATATTGCTTAAAGCAGTTTGTTTCAGTTTTCCGTGGTTACCATCAAATATTTCCTGTTCATAAGAAGTTAATTTCACCTTGATTCCTCCTTGATGTATTTATTTATTATTGGATAAAGCAGAGATTTTTGCTCTTCAGTTAATTCATGTTTTTTATAGGAATCAATCCTCTTTTGTATATCTTTTGCAGCCGTTTCAACAATTTTCGGTTTGTCGTTCATAATCCAGCTGTCAAACATTTCACGCTGGAAGTATTTTGGAATCATAAGTTCTTTTTTAAACAATAGTGCTGTTTCCATTTCCAGGAGATAATTACCTCCTGGTCCAATTTTTTTAATTGACTCAAGGCAGAATTCATCGTTGAGCTTATACGAATTGTGCATCTTTTTCATCATTAGTATTATTTGCTCATCAAGAAGAAATTTTTCATAGCTGAACATGTTCAAGGAATCAAGCTCTCCGCATGAATGGTAGATAAGATCTATATTGTTTATTGTTGAAGTATACAATGATATGGCGGATTCCGTACCCGATTGCCAGTCTATTTCCTTGGAATCTGTAAATGCTCCGCCAGCCCTTGTTGGAAGTCCGTAGAAATCACAGAGTCCTTTGATATATGGAATGAAGGAGCTGCTTTCTATACCTCCAATTGCTGGACCTGCATATCTCATGTCCGAAGCAAAGGAGGTGTTGCCGTAGATTACAGGTGTGCCAGGCTTTAGGATCTGTGTAAGAACAATACCTGCCATTATTTCGGCATTGTTTTGAACCAGAGTGCCAGCTACTGTTATAGGACTAGAAAGACCGGGCATTGAACAACATGTTATACATATTGGCTGGTCATAATCAACATAGGCAATTATGGCATCAAGGGAATCTTTATCATACTTTAGAGGGGATAATACGTTCGCAATTCCAAGTATATAGTATTTGTATTCATCGTTGAAAAACTTCTTTGCCAGCTCGATGGATTCAACTGCTTCCTTCTTGTCCGGTGCAAAACCTATAAGTGGTTTTCCCGTAAGCCAAAGAGACAATGCAGTTTTAACTCTCGCGTTTTCTTCGAAGGCAATGTCATCTACTTCAAAAAGGTTTGAATTTGTCATATCAGTAGCTTCACTGGTATCGTTAAGCTTCTGAACATCTATGAAATCCTTTGAGGTAAGGTTTTCCCCTTCTCTACCTTTTAGCATCCGAAGAGCGCCTGATGGTCCTGAAAATACCGGTCCGCTGCCCATTGTGACATTGCTTTCAAGTCCGTTTATTTCAAAACTTTTAGGCATGTCTTTTAGATACTTGTTAAAATCATCCTGTGACATGTAAACCCTGTTTTCTTCAACTTTGAATCCATTGTTTTTGAATATTTCAATGACTTCTGGGTGATTGAATTCAACACCTACGTTTTCAAGTATCCATATTGTGCTTTCATGGAGTTTATGTATTGATTCATCCTTTATTTTAAGATTGCTCATGTATCCTCCCATATGTATGATTTTCAAATCATACATAAATTTTTATTAAAATATATTGATTAATTCTTTATATAGTAATAATATTAAATAAATACAATTAATTCTTATAATAAATAATGAGTAATTGTAAAAAATTAAGTATGATTTGGGAGTAGCTATGGAAAATCAAAAATTTGATATTTTGGAAACGTCCGAAACCTTTGGTAATGTGTCGAAATTCAATATTTTTACAGTGAAGAATAACGGAGTTATATTTGTATCGAAAATCGACAGATTTTACTGTAAAAAATGCAAGTATATAAACAATACCTGTATAAAGAAATGGAGCAGTGGCGGTGAAATTTCAGCCAAGCTTGTTGAGCCATACTATTATCTCTGTCCCTTGAATTATACTTTTATAATCTGTTCCAATTATACATTAGTAGATGAAGGAGCCGTTATCATAGGACCTCTCATTGTAGATGAAGATGGCACCAAGGTAATTGATGAATCAGTGGAAGGTGGAGAGGTGGACAGGGTTAATTCCATAGAACTTACCAGTCATGCTGAAGTATTGTTTGCAGTAATGAATATCAGAACTAAAAAGGACCTCATAGTAAACCGTAAGAAGCAGATATTGCAATCAGAACTCAATGAAAATGTGGAATTGTATCAGAAGATGTCTCACAATTATGAGAGTATTTTTGATTTGGAAAACAAGCTCATAAACTCCGTATCTTCCTGCAACTCAAATGAAAGTGAGGAGATAGTAAACAGGCTTATAACCGTGACATATATAGAAGAAGGATCAAATATAGAGAGAATAAAGAAGCGTTTTACTCAGACAATATATCTAATATCCAGGTCTGTGCTTGAAGAATACATGGAGTATAAGCGAATCGAAGAGCTTAATCTTGAATATATGAGAAAATTAAACATGATTTACAACAGGGAAGACATATATTTATGGCTGAAAGACTCCATAATATCATTGATTGAAGAACTTAAAGATACCTCCAGTCACAAGAATAACATGGTCATATATAAAATCCAGAAATATATTAAGGAAAACTATACTGAAAAGATCAGCTTAAGGGAAATCTCTGAAAAGTTGAACATGAGCTATAATTATTTATCCTATCTTTTTAACAATGAGATGGATATGAAATTCAAGGACTATCTAAGGAAAATTAGGATAAATAAGAGTATGGAACTTCTCGAAAATTCGGATTTTGAAATAAATAGGATAGCTCTTGATGTTGGTTATGCCAACCAGAGTTATTTCACCAAAGCCTTTAAAAGGGAAACTGGAGTAACTCCAAAAAAATATAGATTAACCAAGGGTAAATAAGAAGCTTAATCATTCATGTAAAAGAGCATAAAAAAAGGTTACAAGCTAAACGCTGGAACCATTTTATTTGGTGCACCTGAGAGGAGTCGAACCTCCGGTTTTAACCGAGGTTAGAAAGAAAGTGCTTTCTATTTCACCAATCCGGAAATAGCCTTGAAGGTATTGGTACCTGAATATCTGCATAGTTCAAACAATATGGACTCACAGGTGGAGATGATTGCACCTTCACTTCTCATTCTTTCAACAGCTATGCTCTTGTCGTTTTCCTTTCTTGAAGATATGCAGTCTTCAATCAATACAGGGATATAGCCCTTGTCAATAAGGTCGATAACCGTCTGGAGAACGCATATATGTGATTCAACTCCAGCTACAATAATCCATTTCTTATCCATATCTTTAAATGCTTTGTCA
>NZ_CEZJXU010000174.1:0-4808 GCF_983023055.1 Dethiosulfatibacter sp.
TTTCCTCAAACTGTTCCCAGGGAATTTGATCTGCCATTTTTATCCATCGGTTTTCTGGATTCGTTTTTAGCTCCTATTGAATATAATATCATGGGTAAGTGCAAAGGAAATCCTGTTAGATGCGAAATACCCTTGCACCTATTATACCAAATTTGAGCTTGAAAGTCAGTAAAATCAATAGTTTGAATGTTAATCAGCAGACACTAATTAACTACATATTTGTTGAGACTACCAAATTTTCAATTATTCTACTAGCGCAATCGCTCTTACAGGAGATCCGTCTCCACTCTTGAATTTCAAAGGCATAGCCATAAAAGTGAAGTCTTTTCCAATCAACTGGTCAAGATTCTTAAGGCATTCAATTACAGTCTTCTTTTCCTGCATTAGCCTCTTATGGAGCGGAAGCTCCTCTTCCTTTAGACGATCCAGCGAAGCATATTCAAGACCAATCCCTTTTATTCTGTCATTTTCTGCAAGATATTCAATAACTTCCATTGAAACATAAGGATAGTCTCCCCAGAATTTATCCTGTCCCCAGAGTTTTGCCCAGTCACAGTATAATAGTACGAATTCCTTGTCTTCCATGTTCATTCCATTAAAAATCTCTATTCCTATCTCTTCACCGTTGTCATATCCGGAACAGTCAATCACGACACCCTTTCCTATAAATATGTCAAGCTGTTCAGTATCAGTACAATAGCCTTCCGGCTGAACATGTGTATTACAGTCCATATGGGTTCCAGTATGGGTTGTCATTTCAAATTTTGTCAACTGATATACATCACCCTCAGGAACATTTCCTAACATTTCAAAAGACGGTTCTGGTGCGCCGGGAAAAACCGACATTCCATTTTCCAATGTTTGAGACAAATCAACAATCTTCATCTTTTTTCCTCCTCAATTAGTATGGTACTAGCTTATTTTCTTAATCTCTTTTTCTTCCATCAAATCTTCAAATGTCATGAATATATTTTCTGCGTTAATGGATGCTTCTAAACCAAGTTCATATATGAAATCCTTTAATTTATCCAATACAACCTTCTTGATATCATATGTTTCAAGCAATATTATCCCTATTCCGCTTTCCTGGAATCTAACAGTATATTTCAGACTTATTGCATCAGTAATCAGAACATCGGGAGCACTCTTTATTATTTCATCGACCATACTGTCATCAATATCTGTACAAACTGATACCTTACCAATATTTTCTTTCATTTTGCATGATATCCTCATGGTTTTAATTCCTTCGGATTCTACAAGCATTTCTACAAAATTTTTCACAGGCATTTCATTTTCGAGTCTTCCCGTTCTTCCTTTTCCCATATGGTTTCTTGTTTCTTCAAGAGGATAAACATCATATTCTACCTCTTCATAAGGATGTATCTTACAAAGTTTGTCTATGCATTCATCCAATTGATGCTCAGGTATAATCATCTCAAAACGCTCTACCTGAACCTTTGATAAATCCCCTATGGCTCCTATATGAGGGTTTGCTCCAGGCATTGTCCTAAACCACTGGTAAGCAACAGAATAATCGGAAACTTCAGAATATGTTCCAATATATCCCGCTCCACTTGGACCATCAGCAACTCCAATCTCACCCAGGGCTTTTCTAATCTGTTCAGTCCAGTTTTCCTCCTCGACAGGAACACAACTCGCTAGCTTGTAGCACTTTTCCCTATAAGTGATTTTTATTATTTCCAAATCAGTAACTTCCAGTTTCTCCAGCAAAGCTGCTGAATACCCATTGTCAGTCACGTCAAGATTGGTGTGCATGACATATAGAGCAATGTCGCTCTTGATAAGTCTGCTTATTAGTCTACCTTCAATATTCGAGAAACTTATATCGTTAAATTCCAATGGTTCATAGCAAACAATCATATTTGTGCCTGATTTTATGGAATTATCAATAACATCTTCAGTCAAGGACATAGTAATAACTACTTTTTTAATCTCATCTTCGCCATTTCCCGTTATAAAACCCACTCTTTCATTATCCAAAGCTCTTTCCACGGGTGCATATTTTTCAAGTTCGTTAATTAATTCAGCTATCTTCATTTTACATCTCCTCATTCAAGCCGGCAGTCCATTATAGTATCTTGCCGATGCTTAAATCAATTCTCTCAATTGCCCTTTTAATGTTTTCCTGCGAATTAGCAAAAGACAATCTAATATATCCTTCCCCTTGATCCCCAAAAGAATTTCCGCTCAATACTGCCACATTTGCATTGTGCAACAGATGGTCAGACAGCTGAGCGCTCGTCATACCTGTCCCTGTTATATTGGGGAAGGCATAGAATGCAGCCTTCGGCTTAATACAACTTATTCCATTTATCGAATTAAGACCGTCTACTATTATATCTCTTCTCGCCTTGAATTCCTCGACCATTTTTTCCACTTCATCTTGAGGTCCCTGGAGAGCTTCAATTCCACCAATCTGAGTGAAGGTAGCAGTACAGGAATTGGAATTTATCATTAAGGTTGTTACAACCTTTGCAAGCTCCTTGTTCATTATACCGTAACCAAGTCTAAATCCCGTCATAGCGTATGTCTTTGAAAAACCGTCAAGTACAATTGTCTTGTCCTTCATTCCAGGCATTGTAGCTATGGACTTTGTTTCACCTTCATAAATTATTCTGTCATATATCTCATCAGATAACACATAAATGTCTTTGTCCTTCAATACTTCATATATCTCATCTATGTCTTCCTCAGATAGCAGCCCTCCAGTCGGATTAGCAGGATTGTTAAGTATTACTAGTTTGGTTTTAGATGTGATTTTTTCCCTTAAGTCATTTATGTTAAATTTAAATCCTTCTTCCTCTCTTATCTTGATTGGCACGGGAATACCCCCGCAGAATCTTATGACAGATGGATATATTGGAAATCCCGGATCTGGATATATAACCTCATCCCCTTCATTTATTAAAGCCTGAAGGGTGAAGAAAATTATCGGTTTCGCTCCCGGAGTCACTACTATTTCTTCTTCAGAAGTTTTCAGGTTTTTGTGTCCATCCACATATCTGGCTATTGCAAACCTCAAATCAGGAAATCCCTGTGCATTTGTATAATGTGTGAATCCCATGCTTAGGGCTTTAATCGTCGCATATACTATATTATTTGGTGTATCAAAGTCAGGTTCTCCTATTTCAAAATGGATTACATCCTTTCCTTGAGCTTCCAATTCTTTGGCAGCAGCCAATGTTTTAAACGCTGATTCATTTTTTAAATTTAAAGTTCTATCTGAATAATTCATTTTACCTCCTATTTCAATTTCATCATTGTTTATTGCCTTATAGACAATAAACGTGTGTCAAACTTAATATTGACACACGTTTAAGTTTGATTAATTCAAGCTAAATGCTATGCTAAAAGCACATTTCTTTTATTATCGAATACATACCTTTGGCAACAGACAGTATCTCATCTGTTTTCACAATCTCATTGGGTGTATGGGCAACCTTAAGACTTCCCGGGCCATAGTACATAGTAGGAATATCCAGTTTCTGAATATATCCTCCTTCTCCCCATCCTCCCATATCGACAAGTTCGACAGGAATTTCTCTCGTACTTTCGACAGCGTTTCTAACCCTTTTAAATATCTCAGTTTCAGTTTCAATACTCAAAGCCGACCAGTCACCAATAAGATTCGTTATCGCTTCAAATTCAGAGTCTCTTATCTTGCATTTTTCAATTATCATGTCAATCTCTTCAATAAACGATGAAACATCCGATGTAGGCAGATACCTTTTGTCAATCATTATGCTGCAGTTTGCTGGAACAACGTTGGCCTCTGAACCACCTTTAACCGTTCCGATATTCATAGTAGGTTTACCAAATCTTGAATCTTCCTCGATTACGCCGCTCTCAAGGTAGTCCTCCAACTCAACTATAAACCTTCCTGCTCTGTGAATTGCATTTATACCCAGATGAGGAGTGCTTGCATGGGCTGTCTTTCCTGGAAATTCAACCTTCATCCATGCATTACCCTTGTGGTATACAGCAAAATTCTCCTCTGTTGGTTCAGCAATTATACAGAAATCAACCTTTGGAATGTTCCCTTTTAAAATAGCCGAAGTCATTTGGTCTCCCTTGTACTCTTCATCAGTGCTGTATGCAAGGTAGATGTCTCCCTTCTGATTATCAAGCTTAGTTGATTCAATAAACGCAGTGAGTATTGCAGCACATCCCGACTTCATATCGGCAGAGCCTCTTCCCCACATGATTCCATCCTTGATCTCTGCTGTAAAGGGATTCTCCATACCTTCAGGGGAAACTACATCGAGATGACCTTGAAGCAATAACTTGAATTCAGGGTTCTCACAAGTCTTAGATGCAACGAGATAAGGATCTTCAGTATTTATGTCATAAATCTCCACTTCAACATCTGTGTTGTTTTCAATGTATCCCTTAATATATTCCAGTAATTGTACCTTGCCTTCAAGTTTATAGCTGTTAACCTTTACAATATCCTGTGTTATTTCCACAGCTTGATTCCAGTCAATTGATTTAAATTCATCCAACATTAAAATCCCTCCTATTTCATCTTCAACTTCACTTTTTCACTTGTTTCCGTTTGAATATTCATCCATTTAAATCTCTTGTGTGATTCTATTGAATTCAAGATTTCTCCACTCTGAATATCTTTTTTGATTGCTTTTACAAAAGAAACTATCAATAACGCCATTACGAAAAGAACCGGTATCGCATAGAGTGTCGTAAGGGACTTAATTGTGTTAAGTATATTGAGTCCTTCAACATTATGCTCAAGGAACAGTATTGATACAGGCAATGCCAAAAAGATA
>NZ_CEZJXU010000175.1:0-2404 GCF_983023055.1 Dethiosulfatibacter sp.
GATCTGCATCATAGCTTACGCCAACTGTCAGGTCAACTCTTCTTTCAGAATATGCTGTGTAATTTGTAATTGCCCCACCTGTTATGAAGCTGTTTGGAACAAGAATCTTTTTGTTGTCAAGTGATTTAAGCGTTGACATGAAGATTCCAATTTCTTCGATTATTCCGTCATGGCCACCTGTTTCAACATAATCTCCTACATTGAATGGCTTGAATGTCACAATCATTACACCACTTGCAAAATTCGAAAGATTTCCCTGCAGAGCAAATCCTATTGCCAGAGTAGCTGCACCAAGTATTGCAACGAGGGAAGTTGTTGCGACATTGAATGTTTTTAGAATTGCAATAATCAATATAAACATCAATACAAATTTCAATATTGAAATTGCAAATCCTTCAAGCATTGGGTCAACTGATTTTTTATCCAGTATTTTCTTAACTTGGCTCGCGATGAGATTGATAATAACCCGTCCAACAAAGAAGATTACTGCTGCTTTTACAAGCATAAATAAAATAATCAATACACTTTCACCTAAATACATGTTACCACCTCTTTCTTAGTCTTAACTATATTATAATGAATATTCACTCAAAAAGCAAAGTTTAATGACTCGTATATCTTGTCTTTTCCGATGAAAATGATATACTGTTAACAGGAATTGACGGAGGTAGAAAATGTCAAAGCTATATTTTAGATACGGTGCCATGAACTGTGGAAAATCAACAAACCTAATGCAGGTAGCTTTCAACTATGAGGAACGGGGCATGAAAACCATAGTCATAAAGCCGGGAATAGACACAAAAGGCGAAGACAAGGTTATATCAAGACTTGGCATTGAAAGAAAGGTGGACATAGTTGTTGATGGATACATGAACCTTGTGGATGAAGTTGTAAAATATATTGAAGAATGTGAAAAACTCCACTGTATCTTGGTAGACGAGGCGCAGTTTTTGAAAAGTGTACAGATAGACCAGCTTTTCGAGGTGGCTGTGAAAATGAACATCCCAGTAATATGCTACGGACTTAGGACCGATTTTTTAATGAACGGGTTTGAGGGAAGCGAGAGACTACTATTAATAGCACATAGCATAGAAGAGCTTAAGACTATATGCGCCTGTGGAAGAAAGGCGTTGCTTAATGGTAGAAAGGTAAACGGAGAGTTTGTATTTGAAGGAAGCCAGGTGGCAATAGACCAGGAGAATGATGTTGAATATGAGTCCCTTTGCGGAGTATGCTTCTACAAGGAAAAGGAAAAATATTTAAGTAGAAAATAAAGGTTACAGTAATAAAATAGTTAAAAATCCATTTATATGTTATAATGGGTGGAAAATTATTTGAAATGGATGGTAGAAAAATTGGCGAAAACTAAAAAAACATCAATAGGAGGACAGGCTCTCATAGAAGGAATTATGATGAGAGGTCCCCATAAGATAGCGACGGCAGTGAGAAAGCCCGACGGTGAAATAATCGTTAAAACTCAGGACATAAAACCAATATTCAAAAGCAAGATTCTTAAATTGCCTCTAATAAGAGGAAGTATAGCTATAATTGAGGCAATGCTGGTGGGAATAAAGGAATTAATGTATTCAGCGGAATTTTATGAAGATGAACTTGAAGAGGATGCATTCGATAGGTTCATAAGAAAAATGTTTAAGGAAAATGCAGACCAGGCAATTATATACTTTTCCGTGGTAATGGCCCTTTTAATATCAATAGGAGCATTCATAATACTTCCAAACCTTGTGGCAGGACTTCTTAAGAAATTTGTGGAAAGTCCCCTTGTACTGAACCTCCTTGAGGGGCTTTTGAGGGTAGGATTATTTACTGTGTATGTATACCTCATTTCCAAGATGGAGGACATCAAGAGGGTGTTCATGTACCACGGTGCCGAGCACAAGACTATATATGCATATGAAAATGGAGATGAGCTGACTGTTGAAAATGCAAGAAAGTACATAACACTTCATCCAAGATGCGGAACAAGCTTTCTTGTGAATGTGTTGATCATATCAATAATAGTATTTTCATTCTTTGGATGGCCTAGTGTGCTCATGAGAATAGTTACAAGGCTTGTGATGATGCCTGTAATAGCGGGATTGTCATATGAGATAAATAGATATATTGGTAAAAGTGAAAACAAGGGAATTGCAAAAATGCTTGCAAAGCCTGGATTTCAGTTCCAGAAGCTTACTACAAAGGAACCTACTGACGACATGCTTGAGGTTGCAATAGCTGCAATGAAGGAAGTAATACCTGCAAACAAGGAAGACGACAAGTGGTAGAAAAAAACATAAGACAATGTATCAAGGAAGCTGTGGATATTCTGGGAGAAAGGAAGTATATGAACCCCCTTCTGGATGCACAGCTTTTGCTTGCCTTTGCAATGGGCAGGGAAAAATTGTAT
>NZ_CEZJXU010000175.1:2414-4789 GCF_983023055.1 Dethiosulfatibacter sp.
TAATGATAAATATGAATGAAAATGTTGACGTGAAAACCCGGGAACTTTTTTATAATCTTGTAGAAAAGAGAAAAGACGGATGTCCTTTGCAGTATATAACAAACACCCAGGAGTTTATGGGACTGGATTTTTATGTGGAGGAAGGTGTTCTCATACCAAGACCCGACACGGAAAACATAGTGGAATATATAATAGACATGGTGAAAAGAAACAATAGAGAAGGTGAAAAGTTAAGGATACTTGACATAGGATCCGGCTCGGGAGCGATAGGTTGCAGCCTTGCCAGTTATCTCAAAAATTCATCAGTCTATGCAATAGATATTTCGGACATTGCTGTGAAAGCAAGTAAAAAAAACAAGGAAAAACTCGGACTAGAAAACTATGAGATTCTTAAAAGGGATATTTTCGATGACGTATGGGAAGAGCTTAACGGCTTTGACATAGTTGTATCAAACCCCCCATATATTCCGGAAGAGGATATTGAAGGCCTTCAGGTTGAAGTGTCAAAGTATGAGCCAAAGCTTGCTCTTGTTGGAGGAAAGTCAGGTTATGACTACTACAACAGGATAATCGATATAATGGAAAGATTGTTAAAGCCTTGTGGAGTACTTGTAATGG
Source organism: Dethiosulfatibacter sp. (assembly GCF_983023055.1). Taxonomy (NCBI): domain Bacteria; kingdom Bacillati; phylum Bacillota; class Tissierellia; genus Dethiosulfatibacter; species Dethiosulfatibacter sp. The sequence continues at coordinate 3,033 of NZ_CEZJXU010000175.1, forward strand.
AGCACGGCTACGACCAGAACGAAAAAATTGTAAAAATGCTGAATGAAAAGGAAGGCATAAACAGAGTAGATGTTATCAAGGATTTAAGCGGCATTAGTAGGGGAGCTGCTGGATATTTCATCAAAAATTGACCGTTTGCGTATTATCTGTTATAATATATGTTAGAATTAATGAGGTGAAAGAATGTTAGATAAACTGGAATTTTTAGAAGAAAAATACAAGGAGCTTAACACACAGATAAGTGATCCTGAAATAATAGCTGATATGAAGATATGGCAGAAGCTTGTGAAGGAGCATGCACATATTGAGCCTATTGTTGAAAAATACAAGGTATACAAAGATGCCGAGGAGCAGCTTGCTGAAGCCAAGGAAATGCTCAAGGACAAGCAGCTTGACGATGATTTCAAGGATATGATCAAGGAAGAAGTAAAGGAATTGACTGAAACAATAGAAACGGCTGAAGAAGAACTCAAGTTCCTTCTTATACCAAAGGACCCTAACGATGACAAGAACGTTATTGTTGAGGTAAGAGCTGGAGTCGGTGGAGATGAAGCCGGACTTTTTGTAGGAAATCTTTTCAGAATGTATTCTATGTATGCTGAAAGCAAGAGATGGAAGATAGAAATTATGAGTACAAGTGAACAGGGAATTGGTGGTTACAAGGAAATTATTTTCATGGTAAAAGGAAAGGGAGCATACTCAAGACTTAAGTATGAAAGCGGCGGCCATAGGGTTCAAAGAGTTCCCGATACTGAGTCAAGTGGACGTATACATACATCTTCGGCTACTGTTGCAGTATTGCCTGAGGTTGATGATGTAGATTTTGATATCGATCCTAACGATGTAAGGGTTGACGTATTCAGATCTTCTGGAAACGGAGGACAGAGTGTAAATACTACTGACTCTGCAGTAAGACTTACACATGTTCCAACAGGACTTGTTGTGTCATGCCAGGATGAGAAATCACAATTGAAAAATAAGGACAAGGCTTTCAAAATATTAAAAGCCAGACTTTATGACAAATATCAGCAGGAACAACATGATGAACTTGCGGCACAAAGAAAAAGTCAGATTGGTTCAGGTGACAGGTCTCAAAGAGTTAGAACCTACAATTATCCACAGGGAAGGGTTAGTGATCATAGAATAAATATGACATTATACAAGCTTGAAGCGTTCCTTAATGGTGATCTTGACGAGATGATTGACGGTCTTACAACATCAGACCAGGCTGACAAACTACAAACAATAGAAGCGTAAAAGTTTAAATGCCGGAATAATATCCGGCATTTTCTTATTGCATGATTTGTTTTTTATTCTGCAGATTTCCCGCAATAATGAATGCCCTTAAGTATTGCAATGCCAATCGTTTTCCTAAAAGTTTTACTTGATATTTGTATTTTAAAGGAGTATCATAGGAAAATAACAATTAGAAATTCAATGATTGATTTATGTAGATGAGCCATAAATGAACATAGAGGTTGGATTTACGAATATTGAGGAAATCGATATCTTGATATTGGTATGAGAGGAGAAGTTATGGAACACGGAGGTTTGAATTTTGTAATTGATTTGGCATTAATGCTTATATTTGCCAATCTTGGAGGCATGGCTGCGCAAAAGTTTAATCAACCATCAGTACTGGGTCAGATATTGGCGGGAGTAGTAATTGGACCAGTGATGTTTAACGTAGTTGCACCAAATGAAATTATATCAACATTCGCAGAAATAGGAGTCATTTTGCTCATGTTTCTTGCAGG
>NZ_CEZJXU010000176.1:0-2269 GCF_983023055.1 Dethiosulfatibacter sp.
TTGGACATAAGATCACCTCTTTTATATAATTAGTTAATCAGGTATTTATTTTTTACCTTTCCAAGTTTTATACAATCTCTTGCATAACTTGCCTTCCTAGTTACATTATATAATATTTCATGCTAAATGTAAAACATTTCATACACTAACTTCTTCTGCCCTTCATAGTGTAGACTTTACCCTTGGAGCAGTATACGGAGTATGCTGTATATTCCTGGTCGCTGTCTTTATCATACTTCATTTTCTCAACAACCTCATCCTGATTCCAACACCTACCATATCCCTTGAATACCATTGATACAATCCCTTTGCCTCCAGAGAAGGATGCCAATTCCATTGGATAATCCATTGATGTTGATACAGGCACCTTTCCAGCAATTACTGAAAACTCACCTTCATACAGGGGAGGTTCAACTATTCCCTTCATATTAATCATGTCCATCATTACTCTTCCTGAAAGTTCCTTTTCCACTCTTATTGAAAAGTCATAAAAGGGTTCCAACAGTACACATTCCCCTTGTTCCAAACCATGTCTAATGGCTCTAAAAGTTGCTTGCCTGAAATCTCCTCCACTGGTATGCTTTTCATGAGCTTTTCCCGATATGAGAGTTATATTCACATCGGTAAGTTTTGACCCTGTAAGTATTCCCTTTTTACAACCTTCTTCAATATTCTTTTCAATATTTCTCTGCCATCTCAAATCAAGGGTGTCGACACTGCATTCACTTGAAAAAGTAATTCCACTACCTCTTTCATTTGAACTTATCATAAGCTCAACTTCAGAGAAATGTTTATATGGTTCAAAATGACCAAAACCAATTACTTCATCTAAAATGGTCTCCAGATACAGAACTTCCGGCTTACTAAAGTTCACAACCACACTAAATCTTTCCATCACTACATGTTTAAGTACCTCAAGCTGAATAACCCCCATTACATTTATGTGAATTTCACTAAGATCCTCCATCCACAAAGCATCCATAGTTGGATCTTCTTCTGTTAATATTTTGAATATCTTAAGGATTTCCCTTGGATTCAATTTCTCATCATATACAACCTTTGATTTAAGAGCAGGTATCAGCGCCAAATCATTAAAATCAACCTCGTCTCCAATTCCTTCTCCCGTATAGGAAAGGTCAAGACCTGAAATACTTCCTATTTCACCTGCTTCCAGACAATCCTTCTGAATCCGTTTTCTTCCTATTCCAACCCAAATAGAATTTATTTTTTCAACTGATTCATCAACTATATTATGTTTTATTGAATCCTTAACTCTTATACTCCCCGCAAGTACCTTAATATAGGTTTCCTTCTTTCCATCATTATCATACCTCACTTTATATACAGTTCCTCTGAACTTTGAAGATGGATTATAATCTGTTTTAATAAAATTTTCAAGTATATCTAGAAGAATGTCCACTCCTGAATTCTTAAGTCCTGAACCACAGAGACAGGGATACATTTCACTATTTTTAATTAAAGTCACCGCAGTTTCCAACATTTTCATATAGTCTAGTTCCTGTTCTTCAAGGAATGATTCCATAAGTTCATCATTCCTATCTGCTAGAAATTCTATTATACTATCGTTAAATCCATTATCCTTAATATGGCTGATAATTCCCGAATTCCCACTTTCGTTAGTTCCTGTCTCCCCAGGTTCTGTGAAAACACACATGTCATCAGTCATTGTCTTTTTTATTTCTTCCACGACTCTATTAAAATTAGAACCTATCCTGTCCATCTTATTGATGAAAAATATTGTTGGTACTTTATATTTTCTCAACATTTCCCAAACAGTAAGTGTATGTCCTTCAATACCTTCAACAGCAGAAAGGATAATAACTGCACAGTCCAATATCCTAACAGTTCTTTCCATTTCTGAAGAAAAATCCACATGTCCAGGAGTATCTATAAAATGAAATTTAGAATCACCGTATTTAACTGTGATCTGGTCCGAATAAACAGTAATTCCACGGTCTCTTTCTATTGTGTGATAGTCTAATACTGTATTTTTATTATCAACCCTGCCAGGCTCCTTAATTGCATTAGTATTGTAAAGCAACTGTTCCAGCAATGTGGTTTTTCCGGCATCAACATGTGCAACAACTCCAACTGTCTTGTTCATTTTTATCTCCTTCACAATGTCTAAGTTCTAAATCTATACTTATATTTCAATTCAACTTAGTACATCCATTTAAACGGTATTATTTCCTTAAAATGATATCACCTGCACTTATATCAGTCAACAATCCTTTTAATTTAACAAAAA
>NZ_CEZJXU010000176.1:2369-4725 GCF_983023055.1 Dethiosulfatibacter sp.
AAAATGATATCACCTGCACTTATATCAGTCAACAATCCTTTTAATTTAACAAAAAAGCTTCAGAAAAGATTATTGTCCTTTCTGAAACTTTATATTCTTCTACTTCTCTTTGAGCTTTATCCCTTTATTTCCCATAATATATGCATATTCGGGGTGTGCCACAAGTCCTTTAACTGTAAAGGTATACATGAACAGTCCAGTAATTACAACGCTTAGAATGCATTGTCATTCTAAAAAGTCTGAGATTATGTTTTTTCAAAATAGCCAATCCTTTCATTTGGATAGAAGACAATTCAGCTAATTCAAATTTCCAACTTTAATAAGCATAATTTTCAGTTATGCTCGTCCCAAATACTTGTCAGGATGGAACTTATATCAATAGCCAGATTCCCAAAAACAGGAAGCCCACTGCCCATATGTAAAAGAATATTTCAGTTCCCCTGTCTCCTAGAAACCTTTTGAACAACTCAATTTTTTTCATGTTCCAGATTTTTTCCGGCTTCATAACGGCAATTACAACAACCGCTACAGCATACACCAATGCTAGAATTCCCCATACTTTCATCTTAATCCCTCCTTATTCCAATCCTTTTCTTATTTTGGGAGCTAAAACCATAAATACTACTGCACTTATACCAAGTACTATTCCTGAATATTTTATTATGTCAATGAATGAACCGCTGTTTGACAAAATCATATCGTTCCCCTTGTATGTCCAGTAAAAAGGTATCCAATAAAAGAGAGGCTGCCATTTGTCCTCTAGAAGCTCTATTGCCGCAACACTTCCGAAGAGGGGCAAAAAGAGCATCTTTATGTTTCCTGCTGCATTCATAACATCATCGTTGTTGATTCCTTCAATAAAACCTATGAGAATGCTTATTATACAGGAAGTGATTATCATAATAAATACATGCAGGAAGTTTATGTCCCTGAATCCAGTAATCACCAGCATTAGGAAAGTGCTGACTACAGGAATGAATACTCCTATGAGACTCTTGCCTGCAATATAAGCCAATCTGGACACTGGTGACACATGTATTGCACTTATGGTATTTTCCGTTTTTTCTTCAACAATATTAAGTGCAATAATCATCCCCCCCAATATTGAGGTGAACATTATTGCCATATTCACCATCATTTTCTTAAGGGGTGTAACGTCTCTCCCAAAGTCTATTATTTCAGCCATGGAGTCTTCTATTCCTATGTCGTAGTGGTCAAAGGTAGTCAGGTTTTTCACATAGTCCACTACATAGTCAGGTTCATTACCCTGGGTAAGAATAAAATACTCGTCATTTTTCCCAGGAAGCACCCCTACGATATTGTCCCTCTTTATTACCCTCTCCTCAATGTTTTTGGCTGTGTCCGTCAATTCAACTTTCGCAAACTGTTTGAAGAATTCCACCTGTTCGGGGTTTTCTCCTTTCAACAACGCTATTTCCACTGTTGTATCATTTATACCTGGTGAAAAGACATTGATTATCACGGCAAATATTACCGGCACAACTATTATATAAAGGGTTATGAAATTTCTTACACTGACTTTCATGTCCCTCTTGAATATCATCAAAATCTTCCAAATCATTTCACAACACTCCTTATAGAGTCAGAGTTTTCTTGAATCTGTAATTAGCCAATAAGAATATGTCCAGTCCCAATACCGCAAATCCCAGAGATGCCAAGAGGACATATGTTATGTTGCCGTTTATTGATATTACTTCCTTGAAACTTTGAAGCATTACATAGCTTGGTATGATCTTTACCCAGTCCGGGTCCCAGCTTGGCGTGAAGTAGGATATATTGGGCATAATCATAATTATTATTACTATGTAAAGTGCACCGAAGGACTGTACTATGTCCTTATAGTAGCTTGTAATTAAAAGTCCCAGGGAGGCTGCAAAAAATCCTGAAGTTATTACGAATAGAATCATGGCGCCATAGTTAGGCTGCAGTCCCATTACAGGAACTGAAATTATCAAGGTTGTAGCTATTGACGTAACAATAATGACACCAACTTTGCTCAACAGATATTGCCATACCGATGAAGCTGTAACTGCATAGGCCGTTATGATTCCTTCATTCTTATCAAGAAATATATAGGCGGCTATGATGAAAAGACTCATGAGACTTCCATTATATGTCAGGAATACAGGTATCAGGTTTTGTTTATCGCTTAATGGTTCAATATCCTGACAAATGGCCTTAACAGTAATATTGTCTGAATAATCCTCAATAACATCAAATGCGGCTTTTTGATTGTGGAATACAAGGAGCAGATTCCTGAGTTTCTGGGTTTCATACCCCTGTAGATAGTATGTATGTATAATTTGATTATCTTCATTTACTCGAGCATGTACAA
>NZ_CEZJXU010000177.1:0-4715 GCF_983023055.1 Dethiosulfatibacter sp.
TGAATTCATGTATGTCTACATCCTTTCCGCTTACAAGCTTTTCTATGCTGTTGCTAGTGGATGATATGTTGCCATCTATTTCATCGAGGGATTTGCCCAGGATTTCCCCGAAGGTGGTCTTGCCCTCTGCAGCCTTTTCATTTGCCTTGTTTTCCATCGGTTTATAGTCTACTCTGTTTAAAAACGACTGTTGTGAAATTGGATTTATTGCCATTATAGTTCTCCTTGATTGTTATGGAATATTTATTTAAGAAGGTCGATCGCTTTTGCAAACATTGATTTCGACGCGTCCATTACCGTAAGATTTGCTTCATAGGCCCTTGTTGCGCTCAGCATGTCTATCATTTCCTCGGTGGTGTCTATGTTTGGCATCTCCACATAGCCGTCACCGTTGGCCTGGGGATGGTCTGGGTCGAATATCAGCTTGAAGGGCCTGTCCTTCATGTCGATGACCTCCACGGCAACTCCAGCTCCATCCATGGCCGATGAATGCCTGTCAAGAATTTCATCAAAGCCTTCCATTGCCACCGTTTCGGACATTATTGCCATTTTCTTTATATAAGGACTGCCTGTTTCCGTCACCGTGGTCTCTGAGTTTGCAATATTCTGGGCGATTATATCCATTTTTCTTTTTTGTGCATAAAGTCCTGTTGCACTTATGTTTAAAGATCTTATAAAGTTCATTCAATCACCCCTTCGTCTCTTCGATGACCTGGTTTAACAGGTTAAGCTGCTGCTTTAAAACTTCTGATACAAGATTATATCTCATCTGGTTTTCGGCAAGGTTCACCATTTCCCTGTCTATGTCCACATTGTTGCCGTTGGCCTTTATCTCAAGACCTTCCTTTTCGCCTATCCTGAACTCTACGTCCTTGTAGGATTCATCAATGTTCATATTATAATCGTCATTTCTTTTGGATATGTCTATTTCCCTTGAAAGAACCTCTTCAAAGTTTATGTCCCTGGCCCTGTAACCTGATGAGTCTGCATTGGATATGTTGTTTGCTATTATTTCATTTCTTTTCCAAAGTCCTATAAGGCCATTTTTCATAAGATTTATATTTGTGTTGAAATTATCAAGCATAAGAGCTCCTTTCCTTTAATGAGCAGTGTTTATTTAAACAAAGCATATATTCATTCCCTGTTTTTCCTGCTTTATACATTTAATTTGCATTTTTTCTGAAATTTACTGTTTTTTATAAAAATTTGTCTATTCTCTCTTAAGTCCAGTATTTGTAACGATTAAACACTATAATAAAATATCAAAAGGTTGTTCATTTGTCAATTTTACAAAAATCGCCACAATCCAGCAATATGAGCATTTGTTCATTTTGTTACGAAATATTAATAAAATTTATTTCATTATTTTCTAAAGTTTTGTTAAAGCCGTCCGAGAATACGCATCATCTTCAATCTTGTCTTGACATTGAACCGATTCTTGTTAAACTCATAAATAGACTGATTTATTTTAAGGATGTGAATTTATGGCAGAGCTTTTCTGGCTTTACGGCAAACTTGATATTTTCATAATCACACTTGTAAGGATAGCAGGCTATCTCTTCACCTCTCCAATACTGGGAAGAAAGGAGATTCCCTCACCACTTAAAGTGTCCATGAGCGTATTCATAGTATATATTCTGATTTTTACAGACAGCATTGCCTTTTCAATTGTGCCTTCATCAATAGGACAGTTCATATCCCTCTGTATTATAGAATCTATAAAGGGAATGTTACTGGGCCTTCTAAGCTCCTTTTTCTTTTCAGCCTTTCTGACAGCAGGACAGATAATTGACAGCCAGATAGGCTTCCAGATGGGAGGTATTCTGGATCCCCAGTACGGAGTGAAGACCTCCCTTTCAGCAAATCTATTAAACATCGTAGCAATTACAGTGTTTTTATCTCTGGACGGACATCTTCAACTGATAAAGCTTTTGTCCAATACCTATATGATGAGTCCCATAGGCAGCATGACCATGTTTCTTGATTTTCAAAATATTTTTGTGTTCGCTTTTTCCTTTGCATTTCTTGCTGCAGTAAAGATTTCACTTCCCTTAATTTTAATAATTCTATTGACGGATGTTATCTTAGCAATTATCATTAAATTTGTTCCACAAATGAATATTTTTGTAATAGGGATTCCTATGAAAATAACTATAGGTCTTTTTACAATGATTTATATAATAGGTCCTACTGTGGCCTATCTTGACGAATTTTACAATAAAATGTTTGAAGACCTGGCTGGTCTTTTCATGTAGCTTAGGAAAGTTAATATATTCATATCCACTTGATTCGTGTAGATATGTTCAAAGGAAACTTTCCTGCGCAACTTAATAAATACTTGCGTATTTAACGCAGCATAGCTGCTTTCTTGAGAGGTTGATATGGCAGGAGAAAAAACGGAAAAGGCGACCCCAAAGAAAAAGAAGGACGCCAGAAAAGAAGGAAATATATTCAAGAGTATAGAAATAAACAACACAATGTCAATATTTACCTCACTCCTCATGCTTTCGGCATTCTGGCTTTCAATGTCTAAAAAGCTCCAGGAGATGTTTGCATATATTTTTACTGCAGGATTTTCAGAATACAGCAGCATGGACATAGATTCCCTCATGTCGCTGTTCAATTATTGCGGTTCTGTCTTTTTTTCAGTAACCGGACCTTTCATGGTGATTCTAATGGTTGTTGGAATTGTTTCGAACCTTGTACAGGTTGGAGTTCTTTTCACTCCAAAGTCTGTAATGCCCAAGCTTGAGAGGATAAGCATTACAGGAGGCTTCAAGAAGATATTTTCCATGAACACCTTCAACAATTTTTTGAAGACTCTGCTGAAGATTGGGGTTGTGCTTATAATAGCATGGAATTCCATGATTTCCTTCATCGAGGATGTTTCCAACTCCGTAAACAGGTTTCTGCCCTCCGCCCTTAAGGAGAATGCATCAAACATGCTGTCACTTGCCCTTAAGATTTTGATAGGTATGGTTACAATTTCGGTCTTCGACTACGCCTTTCAGTGGTTCAACCACGAAAAGAAGCTCAAGATGAGCAAGCAAGATGTAAAGGACGAATACAAGAGCACCGAGGGAAATCCCGAGGTGAAATCAAAGATCAGAAGCCTCCAGAGGCAGATGGCCCAGTCCCGGATGATGCAAGAGGTACCTGGTGCAGACGTGGTAATTGCAAACCCTACACATTTTGCAGTTGCACTTAAATACGACAGCAAGAAAAGCAAGGCTCCAGTGGTTGTTGCAAAGGGAGCTGATCTCATAGCGTTAAGAATCAAGGAAATAGCCAAGGAAAACAAGGTTGAAATTGTTGAAAACAAGGAAGTTGCGCGGGCGCTCTTCGCTGCAGCCGAAATAGGAGACGAGGTTCCCTATGATCTTTTCAACGCAGTGGCCGAAATACTTGCATATATATATTCAAAGAAAAAGGGGAAGAAAGGCTAGATGGATAAAAAAAGAGACCTGTATCACAGAGAAAAGGAATACAAACTTTTCCACGACAAGAGAAAAGACAGCGACTTCTGGGTAATGTTTATCAGAACAGTTGGAGTTCTGAACTGGATAATAATTATAGCGGTGGGTCTCATAGTAGATTCCTGGTTTCCAAAGGATGAAACATTCTTCGACAGGCTTTTCAACATAAGCAGAAATGATTTTTGGAGAATGGACATAACACCCCTTCTGGTTTTCCTGGTGGCGGCCATGTTCGGCTGTTCAGGAATCGCCCTAATAGCTAATACCAGAAGGCTAAAGAGAGACGGCGACAGCTTCAACCTTTCAAACCTTATGGGATTTATAGTGTCATGGATTGCAATAATAGCATACTTCAGCATGTAGCCTACAGGAGGGTACATGCCCCTCATATGACAAAAATTCAACAGATACAGTGCCTGTACCCGCTGTCTGAAGGTAATGAAAATGAAAAACTTATTGAATAGAGAAACTAAATATGAATGTTCCGATAATAGCTGCCCTGTATCGAGAGGCAGCCTTGAAGACGGACTTGACAATATATCGGAGTATCTGGGACTTGATCCCAGCAATACTCTATTTTTGCATACCACTGTAGTAAACGACAACAGTGCATCAAGAAAGCTTGCCTACAAGCCATCCTTCGCCCATTCCGAAATCCTTTCCTATTCTTCTAAAAGAGTTGAAAACCCGGCAAGAGGGGCATGCCTCTATGTAAACAGTGGACTCCTTGAATATTTTGACGATACTGGAATATCTCCCTCCAGCAGCACGATTAAAATAAATACGATTCCCGATGTGGAGAAATATCCATATCTATCTGTATCGGCACATTTCAAGGACCATCTTCTCAGAAATCCAGTACTTGTTGCAAGCCTCAATGGATATACTATTGTAACTTCTTTTTTAAGCCAGGACGATGTTGAAATCGCCGAGCTACTGGGCGGAAGACTCATAATGGATCCTTCAAGACAATCTGATTTCAACTCCAAATATCATTTCAGAAGGATGGGTGAGGAATACGGTTTTTCAATTCCTCCAGGAATTAGCTTCAAGGGTCTTGAAAACCTTGAAGAAAATGTTGTAAACCTTAAGGACAGGCTTGCTTGCCTCGGCACAACAAACAGTGCAGGTATATGGCTTAAATTCGAGTCACAGACAAGCGGAGAGGGAAGCATGAGAATCGACGGTTTGAATAATAATTCCGTAAATATTCTCAGGAACCATATTTTCGAATTTTCA
>NZ_CEZJXU010000178.1:0-4706 GCF_983023055.1 Dethiosulfatibacter sp.
AAGAACTGCAAGCCATCCTCCAAAAAGACCAAAGGCAAGATATGGAAAAACAGGATTATTCTTGTTTACGAGCCAGTTTAGGAAAAACACAGTTAAACATCTGCCCTTATCCGCTGCTTCAACATATATATCATATAGAGGTATTCTTATGATTGAAACTACAAAAAACAAAAGTCCAGAAAGAAGATAAACCAACGCAATACTGTCATTGTTCTTATTAAAGATTATCTTCCTGGCAATAATCATAAAAATACTCAAAAGAACAATATTACTTCCTATCATTACCAGACTATCTATATACAAAAGTCTTTCATCATTAAATCCTGGAAACTTCCCGTACCTGATCAAATCAACAAATATGCTGTTGTTCATGGTTCTGTTTGCAATATCTACAAGACCTGGTCCTGTAAATATGAAATATAGATATGCCACGACCAGAATGAGGAATCCACTTACAGCATTATATCTTACAACATCATTGAAGTCATATCCAGACTCAAGTTTCCTTAAGGACTGGAGAGTGTGAACTGTTCCGCTTATCATGGCAAAGACTCCTGCAAACATAAGAAGCAAACCAATTACAGTAATAATCAAAGGTGGGTTGTTAAAATCCAGATCGTAGAGACCATCAAAATAGTAGAATGCTGAATGAAGCCATATAACCACAAAAATGCCCAATCCTCTTAAAACATCAAGTCCAATATAATTTTTATTCATAGTATCCCCTTTTTATGAAATCACGTAGACTTTCAAGTTATATATATAAATTATATCTTTTTAATTATATATAGGCAACCAAAAAGACTTATGGAAATATTCAGAGAAATATGATTAAATGGATAGTATGACAGATAGGAGAAGTGATGAAAACGAAAACTATAAATACTTTCAATGAAATAAAAATTAACGAAATTCTTGATAAATATTGGGATAGGGACAAATTCCTCAAGCTTTGCAAAGACTGTGGAAATTACGGAAAATTCTGGTCTTGCCCTCCCTATGATTTTGAGGTCTATGACTATCTAATTCAATACTACTATGTCTACATCATAGGCACTAAAATGATATTCACTGATGAAACAATCAAAAACAACGACAGTAAAGAAAAAATAAGGGATTTCACAAAATTCACTCTGGAATCAATGAGAAACATCCTCGGAGAAAAACTACTGGAACTAGAAGACAAATTCGGCCAAGGAAAGAGTTTATATGCAGGAAGCTGCCTACTATGTGAGAACTGTGCAAAAGAAGAAAACAAAAACTGCTGCAATGTGGACAAGATGAGATTTTCGCTGGAATCACTGGGCTTTGATGTATCGAAAATAGCTGGAAATCTCTTGGATATAGAACTCAAATGGGCTTCAGACAGCCTGCCTGAATACTATACCCTTGTAAGTGCATTTCTCTCAATGGAAAAGATCGAGGATTTCAAGTCAGCTTTTGAAGCCTAATTATAAAATAAAAAACACACAAGGAATACAAGCTTTTTCGGCAAGTATTCCTTGTGTGTTTTTATATGCATTATTACCTTATAATTCTTATCTCTGTGCTTCGTATTGTCTCAAAAGCTCAACAAAAAGTTCAGGTATCTTAGCGATATTTTCTGGAGTTTCAACAAATGAAATCCTGAACTGTGTATCTCCAGGGTTCTCCTTGTCAGCTTCAATATCGTAGAATCCGTTCATAGGTGCTACCAACAGTGTAGTTTCAACTCCATCAATAACTGCAGAACCTTCCTGAGCACAGTACAGTACAAAATCTATAGCCTTGAATCCAGGCTTAACAACATTTCTTACATCAATGACAGAATATATGGATGCATCAGGACTTGATACAATCAATCTAGGCTCCACTTTCTTCAATCCATTGTAAACTTTCATTATATGAACTCTATAGTAATCTCTCATTTCCTGAGCCCATGCAAATATCTGCTCTTCAGTTTCATGAGCCAGTGCTCCAAATATATACTGTCCGATCGCATTTGCGCACAGATTTGCAGTATACTCAGCTATAGAACGGTTGTTGAACTCAGGACTGTCTGTAATAAGACCACCGATTCTTAGTCCACAAGCATTCCATACCTTTGATGCTGTCTCGATGCTTATTCTTCTACCTTCGATTCCAGGTACATCTTCATCTGTGATTCCCCATATACTTACAATTTTTGTATCTTCAGCATAATGAAGCTCACGGTAAGCCTCGTCACTTGCCATCCACATATTATACTTAACGCAAAGCCTTGCAAGGTCTTTCATTGTTTCATAGTCGTAAAGCTGTCCTGTAGGGTTGTCGTAGGGGATAACCAAAAGACATCCAGGAGTGTTTTCCTTAATAGCATCTTCTATCTTATCAAGTTCAGGAAGAGTGAAATTTCCATCTTCACTCAAAGTTCTCTTAACAGTTGCTGTCTTTCTTCCCAATCTTTGTGCGAATGATATATAGTTTGTATATGCAGGATCTATCATCATAAGTGGATTTTCATCAGAGCCTGCAGGTCCGCAAACACCTGCAATCAAAAGTTCCATTGAAGTCGAACCACCATCAGTAACCTGAACTAGAAGTTTGCTTGTATCAAAACCTTCACACTTAAGAATGTTTTTAAAAGCATCCTGACACTCTTCAGTTCCTGCAGTCCCAGTGTATCTTATAACACCTTCTGCAAATGGACTACCTGGTGCATTAAGCTCAAACATCCTTTTCTTCATTGCCGGATTAGTTGGCAATGAAACATTTCCAATACCTACATTGATAACTGCATCAGGTTTGACTTTTCTCTCCTGGTATTTCATCTGTGCCAGTCTAACTGCAGACGGCTTCCTTGATTCGAAATGTGCTGAAAGTATTGGTTTCTTCATAATATTACTCCTTTTATTCATTCATTAATCTCCTAATAAATCTTTATTGTCTTATGACATTTCTTATTGAATATCTAATCTAATATCTAGAGTATAACATTTTCATTTTACTCATTCAACACCTTTTTGAAAAGATGTTTCAGGAATTTTGCGGTTTCTATATTTTTTTTTCATAATCCTTAAAACCAGTCAATTGAAGGCTTAAGGCCAGTATTAATCAAATAAGGACCTGTCTTGTCAGCATCCACATTCCATAAGCTCTTTTGCAAATTAACATGCAGTAAAAAAGGTGAAAATGCTACTGTAATAACAATTATAATCCATTCTAATATACAAAATGAAAAACTAGAATCGAAGAAATAAAAAACCCGATGAAATAGATTTTTCATCAGGTTTTTGTTATTTTTATACATTTTACTTTTTTATCAACAAAACTTCAATAGTATTGCGCTGTAAATCTTCTACGCTGTGACGACGACTTCTTGCACATACTGCTACTTGGTCATCGCAAATCAAGCATTTTCGTCCATCATATCCAATTTCATCCCTGCTGATCTTCCTTACACTTGTAGCATTGACCAAATCAGATGAAAAATTCAATATCAAAACATCAATATCAAACAATCTTCCAAGAGGTGTATTGTCTTCAATTTCCGTTGTCAGTTTCTTAACGGAATCGGCATCCTTTTTCACTATATAATAGGCAGTATAGCCTGTATCTGCAAATTCTTTTTCATCATGCAAGACCAGATATTTTCTTTTACTCAAAGCTTCTTCCAACAGTGCTGTTCCCGTTTCAAACCCGGACCTTGCCAATTCAAAAGCCTTCACCGGTCCTGCAATATTCATTGTGAAACAAATCAACGTAACTTTATCTGTTCCTTGGCCTTCAAAGATTTCCAGGAGCTTCTGTTGTCTGAAAACCCTTTTTTCTCTAACATCTAATATTTCTGCTAAAGAAACATGATGACACTTTTCAAGTTCATTGTAAATTTCATCCTTTATACTCATAAATTCTCCTGTGTTCACGAAATTAATAATGAACATAATTGCTTGAATTTTGGATTTTCTGTACTACCCTTTTACCTTCATCTGTCGATGTAAAGAAATCATAGGTGGTCAACGGTACGCTATCTTTGATTTTTTCTATATGTCCATCATGAATAAGGCTTCGTACTTTCGAAGCACTTATGGCTCCTGTATTGTTTTCTTTTCTTGGAATTTCTACACATTCGATTTCACATGAACCCAGTTCTTTTTTCATAACCTCGTTATATACATTAGTCACCTTGCTGAATGGTTCTTCCCCAACATAACGACGGGTCACACCTAAAGATCCAGCAATCTTCTTAAATATTTCAATATCCAGTTTAGCATGAGATTCGATTACCAGCTCTTCATCCTTTAAAAAGTATGATGGGAAGGTTGCAATAGAAACAATATAATCCCCCGAATTATGATAAATCAAATTATCCAAGTGAGCTGTTCCTTTTTTCACTAAATAATATCTTGCAGAAAACGGCACCAAGGATGCATCTTCCGATACGACAAATACATGGACAATATCATTTTCTTCTGAAATCTTTTCCAACAAATACTGATGCCCCAGTGTAAATGGATTGGCATTTATTACAACTGCTGCAACTTTTTCAGCTACCACCTTTTTCTTTGCCAGTTCATCTAAATATTTCTGGAAGCCCTCTCTACGATTCTCCATGAAAACTAACTTGTCATGCACACGAGCAATTTCATGGAAATTCAAATCCTCAAAAAACTTTGCTGATTCACATTTTGTAAAAATAAACAAATCCAAATTGCCTCTTTCATGTTGATATTCTATAAGATGTGTTA
>NZ_CEZJXU010000179.1:0-4705 GCF_983023055.1 Dethiosulfatibacter sp.
TCATTGCATCAATGGAAATTAAGGACGAAATTTAGGAGTAATATAGATGGTAATAAAACATTTATAGAATTTAGCAGGAATAATATTTGTATTGTTGGGCTGTGTGGGAATAGTACTGCCTGTATTGCCAACGACTCCATTTCTACTTCTGGCTGCAATTTGTTTTTCAAAAGGATCTGAGAAGCTCCATAGCTGGCTTATTAACAGTACAGTGTTTGGAAAATACATAGACGATTATATAAAGAGAAAAGGAATACCCTTACATGCAAAGGTTATTAGCATCATTTTTATTTGGACCGGCATTGGATATTCCATATACAAGATGAGAGATGTAATATTTGGCCAGGTGATATTGTTTTTAATAGCTGTGACAGTATCGATACACATTATAAGTATAAAAGAGAAAAGTAAGGTTTAATTCCTATGAATTGAAAGCTATTAGATTACAGATAAAGGCTCAGATACAGTAAATATACATAAAATCAAAGAATTTTAAATATGATAAAATACCAGAACCTCCAATTTGGAGGTTTTTTGATACGATGTTTCAGTAAATAGAACCCTTTTGGGATATATGATCATAATAAACTCCTTGACATTATACAATAAACAATGTATAATTATTTAAAATAGAGAATAAAAAACCGGAGGTAACAAGAAATGAACACGAAGTATTATGTAGTATTTGATGACGCAAATGACGAGATGCAGTATGGAAATGAATTTTCAAGAGATGAGATATTCAAACTTAAGAAGAACAAACTTGTTAATATCCTTAGTGTAACAGAATCATCAAAGGTTAAGTAAAGAAGGTATGGATAGACGTATCTACAAAAGAGAAAAGCAAAATACAACAAAATGGAATAATGAAAGAAAATAAAGACCTTAACTCGTTGTGGAGTTAGGGTCTTGTTTTACGATAATTGTTATATTAATCTATCAAATCTAAAACGATGGAGGAGTCATTGCCCATATTGAGACACATTCTTCATCAGAATTATTAAAATATTTGTGAGGAAACTCACTACTGAAATAGATACTATCTCCTTCATTTAGTATATATTCTTCTTCATTGATTCTGATAGTCAAGGTACCTTTGATGACATACCCGCATTCTTCTCCCACATGAGTAATCAATTCAGGGTTGGTTTCATCACCTGGCTTGATTGTAATCAACAGATGTTCTATTTTTCTGTTCAAGTCCGGTGATAGAAGTTCATATATACCCTTGCTTTTGTTGATGACTATTCTCTTCCTATTATCTTTTCTAACAACCAAGTCATCTTCCTTGAGACCTTCATCAAAGAAAAATCCAACACTGGTGTCTAGAGCCTTGGCTAATTTCCATAAATTGACTACTGAAGGTACAACTAGACCTCTTTCAATCTGACTGATAAGACCTGTGCTGACTCCAGATAGTTTTGAAAGTGTAGCTATGCTTAATTCCTTGGATTTTCTTAATTCTTTAACCTTTTTACTGATATCTACATCCATTTAAATACACCTCGTAAATAATGATAACATAAGAAGGGAGTAAAATAAACAATATAATATATATAAAGAAATGAAAACATTCAGTATATTGGCTGTACAGCATGAAATAATCAACATCTTGACGGAAAACGTTCAATATGTTATAATAAACTTAAATAAATTCAATATAATGATGGAGGAAATTTTATGAACACATTAATCAGTGCAGATAACACGTGGGTGTTATGGGCGATTATTACTATCTGGGCGGCAATGAGTATATATCTCGAGCAGAAATACGAATGGGCAGCAAAAGTATCAGGCGCAATTATAGCATTAGTAGGAGCAATGATATTATCAAATCTGAAAATTATTCCAACAGACTCACCTGTATATGACCAGGTATGGGGTTATGTAGTACCTTTAGCTATACCTTTGTTGTTGCTTCAATGCAATATCAAAAAGATATGGAAAGAAAGTGGAAGAATACTAATAATATTCCTCATAAGTTCCATGGGAACAATGCTTGGAGCAGTATTGGGATATGCTATGCTTAAAAACGTAGTACCCGACCTTACTAAGGTAGCGGCAATGATGTCAGGTTCATACATTGGAGGAGGAGTCAATTTCGTAGCAATGGCAGACTCATTTGATGTAGCAGGCGATCTGGTATCAGCGGCAATAGTTGCAGACAACCTGTTGATGGCACTATACTTCTTTGTACTCATAATGATGCCTTCTATGGCCTTTATGAGAAAACTATACAAGCATCCACATGTTGATGAAGTAGAGTCAAAGGGTTCAAATGGAGAAACAACAGCAGCTGCATATTGGAAAGGAAAGAACATTTCCTTGAAAGATATTGCATTTTCAGTTGGAACAGCCTTCTTTATTGTAGCATTTTCATCAGAAGCATCAAAGTTTCTTGATAACTTAATTCCAACAACAAATTCAGCACTAGAATTGCTGAACGGATTGTTTGGAAACAAGTATCTTATAATTACAACGGTATCAATGATACTTGCAACTGCTAAGGCTGATTTCTTTGGAGAAATAGCAGGAGCACAGGAAATAGGAACATATCTTATATATCTATTCTTTGTTGTAATAGGTGTACCGGCTTCAATAGGATTGATTCTACAAAAATCCCCTCTACTACTTCTTTTCTGTACAGTTATGGTATTGGTAAACATGATAGTTACTTTTGGCTTTGGAAAACTGCTTAAATTTGACCTTGAAGAAATGATACTTGCTTCAAATGCCAATATAGGCGGACCAACAACAGCTGCAGCCATGGCAATATCAAAGGGATGGACAAAACTCATAGCACCCATAATGCTTGTTGGTACACTTGGATATATAATAGGTAACTATTTCGGTATATTCATGGGAAATATATTAATGTAAGGGGGAGTCAAAATGATTTTCGATGGACATTCAGATACCTGGACAGATGTAATAGCAAAACAAACCCAGGGTGAAGTAGACATTTTAAACAGATATCATTATGAGAAATTCATTAAAGGTGGAGTCAATGGAAGCATATTTGTAATATGGTCGGATCCACCCTACGATGCAGAACCCTTGTTGAGAACTAGACAGATAATGGAAGCTGTTGAAAAAGAGATGAAATATGCAGAAAACCATTTCAGAATCGTTCATGACTATAATGAATATATGGCTGCTGTCAAAGACAATAGGATAGCTATCTTCATTGGACTTGAAGGACTGAGCTCGATAGGTAGAAATATTGAAATGATTGACGAGTTCCATAAATTCGGAGCAAGACATGCATCCCTTACGTGGAATGAAGAAAATGAGCTGGCAACAGGAGTATTGGGAAATCCAGAGCGAGGACTCTCAAAACTGGGAGAAGAGGCATATAAACGGATATCCGGACATAATATGTTGTTTGACGTGTCACATTTGAACGAGAAATCCTACTGGGATGTTGCAAGGATAGCTGACAAACCCTTTATAGCTTCACACTCCAACTGCAAAGCCTTGAGTAATGTACCTAGAAACCTTACGGATGACCAAGTGAAGGAAATAGCAATGTCGGGCGGATATATAGGAATCAATTCATTCAATCAATTTGTTCATGATGATATGGATAAGCAGAATGTCAAATACCTTGTTGATCATATTGTTCATATAACGGATTTGGTTGGCATCCAGCATGTTGCCTTGGGATTTGATTACTGCGACTATATTGATGAATCCTCACTGAGCACATTCAGTACACAGGAAACTTCCTTTACAAAGGGCCTTGTAGATGCATCAGATTCAATGAATATAGTCATTGAAATGGAAAAACGTGGATTTTCACAGAAAGAAATTGAAAAGGTAGCTAGTAAAAACGTACTAGATCTTATCAAAAGAATTATGAAATAAAGCAAAACACGCCATGATCAGCAGTGATTATGGCGTGTTTTGCAATTGATGTCATTCAAGGGTGCAAACGCCAAGCCTTTTTTGTTCAAAAAAAGAGTATCGCCTGACATAATGTGGGCAACTTCCGAAAATTGTGGACAAATCATTTCTAATTGTGACTAACTGTTGAACTACATATAATTGTATGAGATAATTGATTATTATCTGGTCGATTTTTATAGACCAAGAAAGAAGGAGAATCACTATGCACATTCAACACATGGCCTTAATGGTCAATGATATGGAGAAATCCATCGAATTTTATAAGACGGTAACAGAACTTACAGTTGCTAGACGCTTTGAAGCAGGACCTGGAGAGGTTGCATTCCTTTCAAATGGTAGCGGATCAACTGAGATTGAACTTATATGTATGCCAAAAGGTCAGAAGTTTGAAGGGAAGGGCATGTTCATTTGCTTCAAGACTGACAAGCTGGATGAAATGCACAAAATTGCAGCGGACAAGGGACTTAATCCTTCTCCTATTCAGCTTCCCAATGACAATACCCGCTATTTCTATGTTTATGATCCCAATGGCGTGTCCGTACAATTGAGGTGTTATCCTGAATGATGAATAAACAATCGAAGGCTGATATGGCTCTCTTTATAGTGACCATTGCATGGGGTAGTACATATATGCTAACGAAGTTGGCACTTGATAGTATGTCCGTATATAGTTATATAGCGATTAGATTTGGAATTGCTTTTTTGGCTTCTGCCATAATCTTCCATAAAAGGATGATGAAGACGAATCGGGAAGTCATTAAATACGGAGTCATAGTGGGACTTATAATGTTTTCCT